>JANQRM010000566.1 GCA_028284565.1 Anaerolineae bacterium
GCCAACTGTCATAAAGTACGTGGTATAGGATACCCCATCATTCGAGCGAAAGGTTTTGCTTTCCATTTTCGCCATGCCCTCAGCAACTGAAATCGCCCCGGACCGTAAATCCCGCGCCCGAAATCGTCCAATGAAAATGAACAACACCACAATCAGAATCACACCACCAAAGACAGCCCCGATAATCGGCAAGGCTTCAGGAGAGGCTGAGGATTCCGTATCGCTCAACGAAGACGACAGAAATACAATGAAGGCAACGGACCCAATCGTAAAGATGAGAGCGAGAATCGCAAAGCATCCTGCATTCCGACTCGATTTTTTTATCATCTCATTTTGCTTGGCTGTGAGTTGGTTTGCTTGATTCGCCTTTAGGTCGGCTGATGTGAACTTAAAGGCTTTCTGTATAGACTCCATGACCTCTCCCTCACATGGAAATTAAGTTTATCTTACCACGAGCCGATAGCCTGTTTCTGCTTGGAGTTGAGCATCCAGCTGACTCAAGGTCTCTTCATCGGCTTCATCAAGGAGTGCAATCGCCACTTCGCCACTATCGGTATGAATCCCAGCACTTTTACGGAGTGTCCAGCCTGCTTCTCGCACGAGCTTATCTGCATATTGCAATATCTTCTGCTGATTGGGGTGGGGATGGATACTCAGTGCATAACCTGTCTGTTGGGACAGTTGATGTATGGTTTCCATGTGACGCTCACCAACTTGGGGCGAAATAAAGGTGAGGACGATTTGCCCTTGTTTTAGACTCGTTTTGATTAACCCCTCGTTGCGTAACTTTGCTTTAATTAACCCATATGCAGAATTGATTTCCATTTGCTCACTACTTGGCAAAGATACGGATGGTAAATCTGACGATGCGCCATTGGTATCTCCTTGCAACAGGATACGAAGTCGATAACCTGTCAAATCCGCATAGGCTTGCTCCACTGCTTGCTCATCCTCTACGCCCTCTACTTGAACATGCACTTCGCCTTCATTCATATAATAGGACGGACCTTTTGTAATCTGCGCCCCATCCGGCAAGACTTCTTCCACTGCCACACCCAACGCCTGTTGATTAACTGTTGGCTTGATATGGACTTCCCAGCCCGTTTGCTCAATGAGCTGTTCGATTAAGTCACCATAACGTCGGGTGATGGTATGGGGGAAGTCGAAGCTGAGTAACAGGCGTTTACGTTGAATATCCAAACCTGCTTTGCGTAAACGGGCATCTGGTGGAAAGAGACTCATGGCAATTTCTCGCGCATGATTCTGTTCAACAGGACCATGCTCATAGGCACGATGAGGAATTAAACCTTCTTGCTCCAAGATTGCCCCGTCTTGTGCGAGTGCAAGCACCACGGCTGTCAAAGCAACTTGTGTATCGACATCCAATTTATCTGGAAGTAGGGCAGGGGGTTGGACGGGTTTACCTGCTGTGACCAATTCCTGCCGACGACTAAAGGGCAAGATGCTATCTTGAACCGTTTTCGCATCTTTATAAAGCTGGCTCATCTGGCTTTTGAGTCCACTCTCTTCTTGCTCGTCACCATAGCCATTCCAATCACCAATCACCCACAGAATGGCATCCGCAGGGTAGTGTGTCCCGCTGGCATTCAGCACCTTCGCAGTAAAGCGGTCAATCTCTGCGCCTATCACGAGTCCCAAGCGCGGTTGATTGTTGCTATTCCGCATGATAATCAACTTACCCACAATATCCGGGTTCGCCAGCATAATCCGACGCGCTTTTAGATTACGTGCGACTTGCTCATCCGTCAGGACTTTGTAGGTGCTTTTGTTGCGCCAATCCGCTGTGAAATAGATATTTTGGTTTTCATCTTGCAGAGCCTGTTTTAGTTCATCGACACGCTCCGTATCTCCCCACCAGACTTGTGCCAATTCACGAATACTAAAGAAGTGGCCAGCATGAGTCGCTTTCAAGGTCTCCCACAGCTGACCTAAATCAACTTGTCCTTGTGCTTTGCCAGATTGTATCTTGCCGATTGCCCACGGTTTCGCTTTATATTGAAGAGCATAGGATTGTCCAATTTTGGGAGTACGGACATTCTTATCTCGTTGTCGTAGAGCCGTTGCCACACTATGACGCGCGCCGGGGTCACCATGAACAAGAAAAATATCCTGTGCTTTGAAGGCATCCGCCAGACTGACCAGTTCCGCTTCATCGGAGTGGGCAGATAACGAATAAGTGTCAATCTCACAACGGACTTTGACCGTTGTTTTATCAAACCTGAAAGTCGGAGTCTCACCCTCTTGACGGTCTTTCATCATGCGTTGTAAGAAACGTCCCGGTGCTTCCTCATCTTGATAACCTGTCATCAGGATGGCATTCCGTTCATCAGGGGCGAAGTGCTTGGCATACATCACGGGTGCCCCCCCTGTGAGCATCCCACTACTGGCTACAACGACACAGGGACTTTCCGAGCAAGCGATTTCATCTCGATGTTGTTGACTGCGAATGGGTTTGATTTTCTTGCGGAAAAAGAGATGCTCATCGCCAGCCATCTGTACCGTTTTTTCTGGCAAGATGTCCCGAAAAGC
This sequence comes from Anaerolineae bacterium, assembly GCA_028284565.1. The sequence goes on from JANQRM010000566.1 coordinate 2,551, forward strand.
GTGATAGGAATTGCACACCGACCTTACCATTCCATCCACATAAACGGGTACATCAAACTCATCTCGGAAGGCGAGGATAATTTGAATGACTTCTTGTGCGCGCCCCAGAGCAAATGCCGGAATCAAGACCTTGCCCCCACGCTCGGTAATCCGCTTCAAGTTTTGAATCAGTCGTTTCTCTTCAGCAACCCGATTGGCATGGAGTTTTCCGCCATAGGTACTTTCTAACACCAGTGCATCCGCACTAATGGGTGGCACTTCGACACTTTTCACGGTGCGTTGTGGTGATTGCGAGACATCACCCGACATCACGAGCGTCCCTTCGTTGCTATCAAGAACAATCATGCCTGCACCTGCGATATGCCCGGAGACATAAAAGGTCGCTTGGAGATTTTCACCGAGCTTAATAGGCTGATTGAATTCGACAATCTGGAAAGCATCAAGTAGACGGTTGACAGCAATCTCATCGAATAGAGGAAGTTCGCCTTCTTGTTCCTGCCGACTTTTCATAATCCGTTGGGCATCAGCTTGCAGGGTACGAATTAAGTCCATACTCGCGCGGGTTGTTATCACCGGAACTTGAGGATACTGCTCGACAACCAGCGGAAGCGCACCCGTATGGTCGGTATGGGCATGGGTCACAAGGATATAATCGGGACCGCCGACAGCACTAATCGGTTGCAAATCGGGCAATTGGTCATTTTGAATCCCGCGATTTGAACGGGGCGAGATGCGAATTCCAGCATCAATCAGCAGACGCTTATCACCAATTTCAACCAGCGTACAACTTGCGCCGACTTCATCTGCTCCGCCGAGAAAGGTAATCTTCATGGGCTATAGCTTTCAAATGTTGGTGGAATCATCAAGTGAAAAGGTTGAGGTCATCACACATATCATGCGTTGAATTATACCATATTTGCTTTTTCTGTTTAATCTGCACAAAGTTGCCTTTTGACAAACAAATCTTTTTCGTTATACTAATAGTTAACCGCTTAACTATTGGTTTTTATCAACGATTTTTTGATGCCAACCCTTTCTGATGTCGCCAAAAAAGCAGGTGTATCCACGGCAACGGTCTCCAAAGTATTGTCGAATACCCCCTATTTCACCGATGCCACTCGTGACAAAGTGATGCACGCTGTCAAAGAATTGAATTATCAACCCAACCTAGCGGCGCGTGCCTTGTCGAAGGGCAAAACTTCAATTATCGCGGTGGTGTTCCCCTATGTTTATGAGAACATCTTTGAAGACCCGCTGGTGATGAGCATCCTGCAAGGCATTGAAGGGGAATGCACCCAACAGGGATACAATCTCTTGCTCAGCACACCCCAATTAAGTGAGGACGGCGCAGACTCTCATTATCTGCAACTTCTACAAAGCGGGTATATCGCTGGCTTGATTGCAATTGATAATGTCACAATCGCATCTGCCGCCAAACCCGCCATTGAGCGCAATATCCCTTCTATCGTCATTGGTTATCATCCAGCAGACTACACCGTACGTGCCGATGATGAACAAGGTGCAAGAGAACTCACTGAGCATGTCTTATCACTAGGGCAAATGAATATTGGAATCATCAGTGTGCCAGAAAATCAACAACTTGCAGTCAACACACGCATTCAAGGCATTCAACAAGCCTGTAACGCACACCAACTCATCTTCAAGGATTTACCCATTGCTTATGGTGATTATTCCATAGAGAGTGGTTATCTAGCGTGTCGCGATTTATTGGAACAGAATGAACAGGTCAATGCCATCATCTCGATCAATGATCGTATGGCATTGGGCGCAATCCAATATCTCCGTGAGATTGGTCGCGATGTACCAAATGATTGTGTCGTCGTTGGCTTCGATAACATTCCAACTTCAGCTGTCTTTTCACCTTCGTTGACCACTGTTGACCAACAGGCTCCAGAACAAGGGAGTGTTGCGGCACAAATGCTAATCGACGTATTAAATGGAGAACAACCCGATTCAGTTGTACTGCCGACTCAATTAATCATTCGTGAGTCGTCACAATCTGGATGATGGTGTCTAAAGAGCAGGGGAGGTGCTTATTGACGCGGTGTAAACGTTTTTTCTAAGTTCGGTAACCCCGTGGCACAGTCGCCACGATTACATTTAATGTCTAACTTTTGGAGGTTAAACCCCATGAAAAAACTAGTTGTACTTCTTTTACTGGTCGCCTTGTCTGTGCCGATAGTCGCACAGGATGATGTGAGCTTACGTTGGCGGACACGTCCAGACAATCAGGCAGAAATTGATGTCTATACCGCCGCAAGCGAAAGCATTGACGCAGACTGGGACGGCGTATCGCTCGAATATGAACCCGGTGGTTCAGAAACAGCTGGCTATCAAGATGTGCTGATTTCCGAAATTTCAGCAGGGACTGCACCCGATGTTTTCTGGATTCCAGGGACGGATGTGGCACGCTTTGCCGAAGCTGGCTTGATTCTCAATCTGGCTGAAATCGCTGGCGCAGATGAAAACTACAGCGCAGATGATTTCTATGCCGGTCCAATGGGCTTCTTGACCACTTCCATCAACGAAGGCGAAGATGCGCTTTGGGGTCTGCCCCGTGATGTTTCTGCCTTTGCCATTTACTACAATGCCGACCTCTTCGACGAAGCTGGGTTGGATTACCCCGGTGGCGATGATTGGGATTGGGATCGCTTTGTCGAATCCGCAGAAGAAATCAGTGGACTCGGTGACGAAATCGTCGGCTTCGGCATGAATGCGTGGTGGGCGAACTGGGGCTACTTCGTGAATGCGGCTGGCTCTGGCTTCTTCAATGATGACTTTACATCCTGTGGCTTGAACAACGATGGAACCGTTGCAGGTCTCGAAACTGCACAAAGTCTCTTCGACAGTGGCGCGGCAATTCCATGGGGAACCGACTCCGAACCACCATTCCTTGCTGGCAACCTAGGCATGTTCATGAATGGTCGTTGGGCAACCCCCGGCACGATTGCCAATGCCGACTTCAACTGGAACGTCGCATCACTCCCCGTAGGACCGAGTGGTGAAGAAACCAACTGGCTCTTCTGGGGTGCATATGTGGTAAATGCCAATACTGAAAATCCAGAAGCCGCTTGGGAACTCGTCACCCGTTTGACTAGTGCCGATATTCAAGGGCAAATTGCGAGCTTGGGTGCAAATATCCCCAGTCGAGCAACTGATGCCGCTATCGAACTTTTCCTCGGCACACTACCAGACAGCGGTGTGGACAATCAAGCCTTCATCGACGGCACAACCTCCGCTGATGTCCGTACCGAAGCTCCACTTTTCGCTGGTAATTGGCCCGCAATCGACCAAGCCTACGGGAATGGAATTACCGCAGTCTTCAATGGCGAACTATCCGCACAAGAATTTGCCGATACGATATGCGACGAAGTTGCACCACTTTTTGAAGGCTAATAGAACCTTCTCTAGTCACCATGAGGGGTAGCCATGTGGTTGCCCCTTATACCCCGCCTAAAATAGCATTGGGGGAGAAAAAATCATGTCTGCCGTTCAACAATCAGACAGACCCAACATTATTTTTGCTAGTCTACTTTGGAATGTTGTCATCATTGTTGCCAGCATTGCGCTCGCTATCACCATTTTTAACTTATCAGAATTTGGAAACTTAGGTCGTCCTGTACAAACGTTTGCCGGTTTCGCCGCGCTTGTGCCCGCAGTACTAGCAGGTGTGGGCAGTGTCTATTTGTTTCAAGGTAAAATTCTAGGACGTTTCTTATTACTAGGACTTTATTTTGTAAGCATGGTCCTTGCCATTGCCATCTTACTTCATCTTTGGGATGTCTTTTTCAGCTTCGAGCTTTTCGTCGATACTTTGATGAACAATGCCACCCTCGCGTTGGGTTTCCCACTTGCCTATGCCATCTATTGGGTTGCGGGACGTTTAGAGGATGAAAGTTCAGCGCAGGACAACTTGACAAAAATCGCCTTAACCATCGGTGGCTTGACTCTTATTGCCCTCATCTTGGCATCCAAAGTATTAGATTCGATCAATCACATCCTGAGTACCTATGCCAATGTCGGGACATGGGCAACGACGATTGCCATTCTTGTATTCGGCTTTTTGGCTTGGCGGGTGCTCCATCTGGGTGAATACTTTAATGAAACACCTGACCAGCGAATCGCTTGGCAGGGCTGGTTGATGCTCTCGCCCAATATCATCGGATTCATGATTTTCTTCGCCGGACCTTTGTTGTTATCTCTATACTTGAGCTTCACCAATGCCTCCGTTGGACAAGTACCAGAAGTGATTGGACTACAAAACTACGCTGATGTCCTTGCAATTGAATTCCAGATGCAAACGGACTTGAATGCCAACTTACAGGATGCGACCAGTTTCGGCTATACACCACTTGGTGCAATTGAGCTCGGCAGTAGTCGTCTCGTCGTCGCCGCCAAAGATACTCTCTTCTGGCTCAGTCTCCGCAATACAATCTTGTTCTGTTTGTTACTTGTCCCACTCAGCACCATACCCGCACTGGCTCTGTCATTGATACTCAATTCCAAATTGCCCGGCATGAAATTCTTCCGTGCGGTCTATTTCTTGCCATCCGTCGCCGCCGTTGTGGGAACAGCTCTCATCTGGCGCTGGCTCTATGACCCCACCATCGGGTATTTCAATTATCTCATCACTGAGTTGGTGAACTTCCTGAATAGCTTTGGACTCCAAGTCACCGACCCACAGATAGAATGGCTCACTGGTCCCGGTGTGGTCCTATTCTCCATCGTCTTTTTATCGGCATGGCAAGTCGTCGGCTTTAATACCGTCTTGTTCTTAGCAGGCCTACAAGGCATCCCCAAAACGCTCTATGAAGCGGCAACCGTCGATGGAGCCAATCGCTGGGAACAATTCCGTAATGTCACCTTACCAATGCTTGCGCCAACAACCTTTTTCGTGGTGATTACGACGGTTATCACAGGCTTGCAGGTCTTCAATGAACCCTTTGCCTTGTTCCCATCACGTCCGATTCCTGTGAATGCGACGACCTCCGTGTTCTATCTCTATGATCGGGGCTTCACACGCTTTGAATTCGGCTATGCCTCGTCGATTGCATGGGTGCTGTTTTTGATTATCTTCTCCATTACCTTCATCCAATTCCGTGTCCAGCGTTCCGGCGCATATGACGATTAAGGAGGCGAGCGATGACTGAAAGACAATTGACCGCAAAAGATTATATTGGGCGCATCATCATCTACGCCTTGCTGATTGGCTTCGCGCTGTTCATGCTCTTTCCCTTCATTTATATGATTTCGACATCCCTCAAAACGTCCAATGATGTCTTCAATTACCCGCCACGTTTATTGCCATATTCGCCCGAGCTAATCGAAGTCGATGGGGAAGAAGCACCTCTTTATCAATTGGAGGTTGATGGCAAACTACGGGAAATGGTCCTGACCGATGAAAGCACACGATTCGGGTTCTTTACAACCGAAGAATTACTCAATGTGGATAGTGTGCGGGATAGCGAGATTCTTTATGAAATTCCCTTCGATGATGCTATCGAGACGGAAGAAATCCTCACACTAAACAACAGCGAAGGGGAGGAAGAAGAATTCGACATTTATGAAATCAGTGTCGCTGGCGAAACACTACAAGTTCCTTTGGCTTTTCGTGGTTCAATGAACCTGTTTGTTGACCCCGATGACCCGGATGTCAGCACTTATGCGGTGGCGCGGACAGCTCAACAATCCGAATACGTAGAATTCCAATTCGATAACTACGAAGCCGTCTTCGGCTTAAAATTAGATCGTGCGTTGGTGAATACCACACTTGTCACAATTGCGGTCGTCGTGGGGCAGTTAGTCACTTCCATCTTTGGGGGATATGCCTTCTCTCGTGTGCAATTCCGTGGACGCGACATGCTCTTCCTCATCTATCTGGGGTCCATCATGATTCCCTTTGTCGTGTTGATTATCCCCATGTTCCGCTTGATGGTGGTCATGGGCTGGCAAAACCGCATCGTCTCCCTGATTGTCCCGTGGATATTCACTGCCTATGGCACATTCTTGATGCGTCAGTTCTTCTTATCCATTCCGAAGGAGATTGAAGAAGCCGCACTACTCGACGGAGCCAGTCGCTTCCGCATCTTATGGACGATTTTCGTACCACTCAGCAAGCCAGCAGTTGCGACACTAACCATCTTCTCTTTCCTTTACGCATGGAACAGCTTCCTCTGGCCCCTGCTCATCATCGGGGAAGGGAATGAAGCCAACCATGTCCTGACACTCTCCATGATTCGCCTAAGTAATTCATTTGCTGACCAACCGAATCTGGTTCTTACAGGCGCGGCAGTGGCGATTATCCCGCCGATTGTGGTCTTCATCTTCGCCCAACGTTACTTTATTCAGGGCGTTGCCACATCAGGCTTGAAAGGGTAAGCTAATTTCAGCATGATTGTGAATAAAGATAAACTTGGATAGAACAATGGCGATCTTGAATAGAGGTCGCCTTCTTATTGTCATCATCACACTAGGCAAGACTCATGCGTGCAACCTATCTCTTTAACCACCATTGGCTCTATACACCACAGCAAGTTGGGGACGACGTACCAGATAGTGAATTTGAACCCATCACCTTGCCACATACTAATAAAATCTTCCCGCATCACAACTTCGATAACAGCGAATATCAATTCATCTCCACCTACCGCAAACGTTTTACCTTGCCCGAACCTCTCAATGGGCGACGAATCTATCTCGACTTTGATGGCGCAATGATTGCGGCAACCGTCACGATTAATGGACACACTTTCCCCGAACGCAAAGGCGGATACACACCATTCTCCTTCGATATCACCGACACCATACAGGAAGAGGGTAACAATTTACTCGTCGTTCACCTCGATAGCACCGAGCGTAAAGACATCCCGCCTTATGGTTATGTCATTGACTACCTTCTCTTCGGCGGGATTTATCGGGATGTGCATCTGCGTTATGTTCCGCCTGTGCATATTCATAATGTCTTTGTGAAAACCTTCGATGTATTGATAGACATTCCCCGCGCCGAAGTGGATGTCTGGGTTAAGAATCAGACAAGCCAAGATGAGACCCTCAATTTAGAAGTTCTCATCAACGAAGGCGAGATTGCATCGGATGGCAGAGTCAAAACCGTCGGACAAGATACTATTTCGATCACAGCTCAAGCTCACGATATCACCAAATTCACCGTCAATTTCGACAATCTCACAGGCATTGAATTATGGACCCTCGCTAATCCCGTTCGCTATGGGCTTGGGACAGCTTTACATTTTTCGGATGGCAAAATCGATGACAACGGTGCATTTCCTTTCGGTTTTCGTGAAGCGCGCTTCAAAGAGGATGGTTTCTACCTCAATGGTGAATTGATCAAATTACGCGGACTCAACCGTCACCAGATGTTTCCTTATATTGGACAAGCCGCGCCCAAACGTCTGCAAGCGCGCGATGCCGACATTATGAAATATGAGCTGGGTTGTAATATCGTACGCACCTCACACTATCCCCAATCGCCTCATTTCTTGAATCGTTGTGATGAAATCGGCTTGCTCGTCTTTGAGGAGATTCCGGGCTGGCAACATATTGGCGATGAAGATTGGCAAGCCCTCAGCATCCGTGATGTTCGCGCCATGATTGAACGTGATTGGAATCATCCATCGATTATTATTTGGGGTGTGCGGATTAATGAGTCGCTAGATAATATCGAGTTTTATACCAAAACCAATCAACTCGCCCGCGAACTCGACCCCACACGACCAACGGGAGGCGTGCGTTACTTTCAAGATAGTGAATTTTTAGAAGATGTCTTCACCTTCAACGACTTCTCCAATGACATTGAAGAACCTGTACAGACTCCACATCTGGTGACTGAATTCAACGGGCATATGTTCCCCACGAAAACATGGGATGGGGAAGAGCGCGCGATGGAACATGCGATACGACATGCGCGCATCCAATCCCGCCAAATGGGGACAGGTGGGGTGTCGGGTGCTATCGGCTGGTGTGCCTTCGATTACAACACCCACAAGGAATTCGGATCAGGGGATCGCATTTGTTATCATGGCGTGATGGATATTTTCCGCCTGCCAAAGTTCGCCGCCGCTTTTTATGCAAGTCAAATGTCACCCGATGAAAAAATCGTTTTGCAAGCCGCGACCTATTGGACAATGGGAGACCGAAGCGAGGGAGGAAACAACCCTGTAACTGTCTTCAGCAATTGTGATGAAATCGAAGTCTGCATCGGTGACCGTTCTTTGGGACGCTTCCAGCCAGATACTGACTTATATCCCTATCTGCCACATCCACCCTTTACTATCCCGATGGAAATGACATGGGGAGAAGCCTTCAAAGACTTGACGATTATTGGATACCATCGAGGTGAATCCGTTGCCAAGCAAGTCCTTCCTGTTGGGGCATTGCCTGCCAAACTCGACCTGTGGTTGGATGATGCGGAACTTATTGCCGATGGCGCAGATATGACTCGGCTCGCTTTCCGTATTGTCGATTTACAAGGCAATCGCTTACCCTATACCCATCAGGTGATTACGGTTGAGATAGAAGGTCCCGCCGAACTCATTGGCGAAAATCCCTTCGCATTGATGGGTGGTCAAGGCGCACTCTATGTCAAAGCGACTCAAACATCGGGAGAGGTGACAATTACTGCATCAACCCCGCGATTAGAAACACAGACCGTCAATTTAACGATGACTGAAAATACCAAAACCATCCTTTAAGAGGTCATGATGACATTCGACCCAGCTGAACACCCACACCGTCGATACAATCCCTTGTTGGATGAATATGTGCTGGTCTCTCCCCATCGCAACAAACGTCCATGGCAGGGCAAGCAAGAGAAAACCCCAGCCGACAATCGTCCACAACACGACCCGACCTGCTATTTGTGTCCGGGCAACACCCGCGCTGGGGGACATGAAAACCCCAATTACACCCAGACTTTTGTCTTCACCAATGACTTCGCCGCCATTTTGCCAGAGACTCCCGACTCGCCAACATCGAATAATCCACTTTTTCAGTTGCAATCATTACAAGGCACATGCCGAGTCATTTGCTTTTCCCCACGTCATGATTTAACCCTCGCCGAGATGGACAAAGGGGATATTGTGAACGTGGTCGATTTGTGGGCGCAACAAACAGCCGACTTGGGCAAGACCAATCAATGGGTGCAAGTCTTCGAGAACAAGGGTGAGTTGATGGGCTGTTCCAATCCCCATCCACATGGGCAAATCTGGGCAGAAAATACTTTGCCGAATCTACCACTGAAAGAAGATGAAACCCAGCGCACCTATTATATGAAGCATGGTAAGCCCTTGTTGGTGGATTATGTCGAGCAAGAATCCAGCAATGGTGAGCGCACCGTTGTCGAAAATGAGCATTGGGTGGGACTTGTTCCGTATTGGGCAGTCTGGCCCTTCGAGATGATGCTTCTCCCCAAACGCCATATTCAACGGATGCCGGATTTATCTCGTGAGGAACGGGTTTCACTAGCTGATGCGCTTCGACAATTGCTCATCAGATATGACAATCTCTTTGAAGTCTCCTTCCCGTACTCGATGGGTTGGCATGGCGCGCCTTTCAACGGACAAGCCAATGACCACTGGCAACTTCATGCTCATTTCTATCCACCACTCCTACGCTCCTCAACCGTGAAGAAGTTCATGGTGGGATATGAAATGATGGCAGAATCTCAACGAGACTTAACTGCCGAACAAGCCGCCCAACGATTGCGTGATTTATCTGATGTTCATTACAAACAACAAGCCTAATCAAAAGCATTGTTTGCAGTGTGTAGCTTAATCATGTTGCCGGGAACAACAAGTCACCAACAGATGCTACAAACCATCATTGACTTTTATAATGGTGATGAACGCATTCTGGCGATACTGCTCTTCGGTTCGTTGGGACGTGGCGATTGGGATACTTATTCTGATCTCGACCTTGATATTGTGATGGCAAATGATGTCTTGATTGATGCTCAATACGAATTGAGCCAACTCTGCACCAACATCAAACAGCAACATAATTATGATGCCATTATCCTTGCCGATAATGAAGAAGGGGATGTCGTTCTGAGCAACCTATTGAAATTTTCAATTCGTTATCATATTTTGTCCGATCCAAAGCCCGCTATTCTGGATTATATGCGACTCTTATCGGGGAATTTGACGCTGGGTGATGTGCGAAATGGTGTGAATACCAAATATCACACCACACCACCGACGATAGAGGATCAGGTGAATCAGTGCTTTCGCTATGCTTTAGAACTTCGCAACGCGATTTTACGTGAACGGATTTGGATGTCTCTGGAGTTTTTACATCGTATTCGTGGAATATTGATGGCACTATATAGTCTTGATCAACGCCATATTCACTTTTTCGATGCTCATGCTACCCCTGAATTGCAGGTACACTTAGGCACACTTGTGCCACTACCCAATCTCGATTCAATTCAAGAAGCCTATGAAAATACACTTTCCATTCTGACCAATCATCTGGATAGTTTTATTGATGAGGATTATCACCTGACTGAAGCCCAAAACCGAATTTTGCAACAACTCACCCAAAGTACAGCTTAGAAATGATAACCACATGATTCAACAACAAGTGACTGACGCTTTCCAAGAACGCTTTAAGGAACAACCCGCGATTATTGTCCGTGCGCCGGGGCGGGTCAATCTCATTGGTGAGCATACCGATTACAATGATGGCTTCGTCTTGCCGATGGCTATTGACCGCGCAGTCATGATTGCGCTCCGCCCTCGTGACGATTCACTTGTCCAACTTTATTCACTCGACTTTGGCAGCCTCATTGAATTCGACCTGACAAATTTCCCAAAAGCCAACACTGGCGCAGGTGAATATGTCAAAGGGGTGGCATGGGCATTACAAGAAGCTGGACACACGCTCAAGGGTTGGGAAGGGGTGATGAAAGGGGATGTACCGATTGGGTCGGGTTTATCCTCATCAGCCGCGCTCGAACTCGCGGTTGCACGTGCTTTTAGTGCTGTTTCCAATATTGAATGGGATGCACCTCAAATGGCACTGCTCGGACAAAAAGTCGAGAATCAATGGATGGGATTAAGTTCTGGCATCATGGATCAGATGATTTCCGCTACAGGGCAAGCCAATCATGCCGTTCTACTCGATTGTCGCAGTTTAGAGCGTGAACGAGTTCCCTTGCCAAGTGACACAGCCGTTGTCGTCTTGGATACTAGTACCCGGCGTGGTTTGGTGGATTCCGCCTACAATGAACGACAAGAACAATGCCAACAAGCCTGTCAATTCTTCGGAGTCTCTGCCTTACGCGATGTCACTATCGAGGAATTTGAAGCCCGCGCCTCAGGATTAGATGACCTCACCATGCGACGCGCGCGCCATGTTATCATCGAAGATGATCGTACTCTCCAAGCCAAATCTGCGATGTTGAACGATGACCCCGCGACACTCGGCAAACTCATGAATGCCAGCCATGTCAGCCTACGAGATGATTATGAAGTCTCCAGTGAAGCCCTTGATACGATTGTTGAATGCGCGCAGATTCATTCGGCTTGCTATGGCGCACGTATGACCGGGGCGGGCTTCGGAGGTTGTGCAGTCGCATTGGTCAAAGCCGATGGAGTCAACGACTTCATCAGACAACTCGAAATCTGTTATACCCAAAAGACCAATCTCATCCCTCAAATCTATGTCTGTCACGCCAGCGAAGGGGCATCCATCATACAGGGGTAGGCGTATAACCCAACGTTATCGAGAGAGCTTGCGCCGCTTGCTTCACATAAGTTGCAATTTCGGGCAAACGCTCATGGGTCACTCGTACCGTCGGACCGGAGATACCAATCGTGGCTACTGCTCCATAGGAGTCATCAAACACAGGTGCGGCAAGGCAACGAACCCCCACCGTATATTCTTCGTCATCGACAGCATAGCCTTGCCGACGAACCTGTTCCATATGTTGTCGAAGTTCATACTTATCTAAAATCGTTTTGTCGGTATAGGGGTCAAGTGTTTGAGGGAGGGGTAGGGGGTTAAATGCCAACAAAGACTTACCGATTGCCGTGCAATGAGGTGGGCAAAATCGCCCAATCCCCGAATCGACTCGCAACGTTTCTAAAGTCTCCACATCTTCAATGACGAGTGCTTGTCCCTGTATCAAAATCGCCAGATGTGCCGATTCGCCCGTTTGTTCAACTAAACGCTTGAGGAATGGACGTGCATGAATTTGAGGCAAGTTCATCCGCATTGCAAAGCTGAGTTCCTGCACCTTTTTACCCAGTTGATAACCTCGCGACTGACGGGAGGGTTCGGCATATTCATACTTCACCAGAGTCTGCACCAAACGCGATGCACTGCTTTTGTCAATCTCCAGCAGATTGGCGAGTTCGGTGATACCCATACCATCGCCACGCTCACCCAAATAATTCAGTATCTTCAAACCCCGTGCCAGTGATTGGATCTCCGCCATCATTCACTCCTAACTTGTCTGTTGAGTATTATACAACAGAATTTCATAACATCGACCAATTATTTGACATTCATTTATCAAAGTTGTATTTTTAGCAACAAAATGCTTTTTTCGGAGATATTTTTGATGGTATTTCCCAAGATTCAAACCACCTTAAAACGAAAGTCTTACATTCAATGACACAGACTCTTGGAATTGGTGTGATTGGCATGGGCTGGATGGGGCAGGTACACAGCCGTTCTTATCGCCAAGTTCTCATGCGCTTCCCCGATGTACCTTATATTCCGCGCTTGGTCATCTGCTCTGATAATGTGCAAGACCGTGCCAAATCAGCACAAGCGATGTTCGGCTTTGAAGAAACAACAACTGATTGGTATGAAGTTGTCACTCATCCTAACGTACAGGTGGTTAATGTCACCACACCCAACAATCTCCATGTCGAAATCATCCAAGCCATTGCTGATGCTGGCAAGCACCTCGTCGTCGAAAAACCTGTCGGACGCACGCCTGACGAAACCACACAAGCAGAAGCCATCGCCCGTACAGCCGGCATTCTCTCATGGGTCGGATTCAATTATCGCTGGGTTCCCTTAGTACAACACGCCAAAGCCCTCATTTCTGATGGCAAAATTGGCGATTTGACCCACTATCGAGGTCGCTTCTTCTCCATGTATGGGAGCAATCCCTACGGTCTATTATCATGGCGATTCGACCACAATATCGCGGGCTACGGCGCGCTCGGCGATATCATGGCACACATTGTTGATATGGCACTCTTCCTCGCTGGTCCCATCAAGCGCGTATCCAGTACATCCCATACCTTCATCCCCAAGCGTCCGATACCCATTCCCGGCAAAGGCACACACTATTCTGTCGGACAACCGGGAGACCCTACAGGCGATGTCACCAATGAAGATTATGTCGGCGCATTGGTCGAATTTGAAAACGGCGGACGAGGTTCACTCGAAGTCTCTCGCACTATCTTTGGACCCAAAAATCAAACAGGCTTTGAACTCAATGGTTTACAAGGAGCCATCAGTTGGGATTTTGAGCGCATGAATGAACTCCAAGTCTATCTCCCCGGAGAAAAATATGACCACGATGGCTTTATGCGCCTCGTCGGTGGCGATCAATATCCTTATCACGGTGCTTTCAATCCGGGAGAAGGTTCAGGCATCGGCTATGAAGACCTCAAAGTTATTGAATGCTATGAATTCCTGAAATGTGTCGCTAGTGGCGAACAAGCCCAACCCTCACTCACCGAAGCCCTTGCCGTCGCCAATGTCCATCAAGCCATGATTAACTCATGGGATAGCGGACAATGGGAAGACGTGGTTAGCCTGAAGAAATGAACTTAAGCAACTAAAAACCAATACCGAACAACTAGGATTTATTATGTTCCAACCCTTTGCAAAACAAGACACCATTCGCCTCACACTCTCGCAAGCCATCATCAAATTCCTGCAAACACAATACACCGAATATGATGGAGTTGAGCGTCGCTTCATTCAAGGCATCTGGGGCATTTTCGGGCATGGGAATGTCTCCGGTCTCAGCCAAGCCATTGTCGAACATGGCGATGACTTGCCATATTACCAACCTTTCAATGAGCAATCCCAAGTCCACTCCGCTGCCGGATTTGCCCGCGCCAACAACCGCATGGCAACCATGGCATGTACCACCTCCATTGGACCCGGCGCAACCAACATGATTACTGGGGCATCCACTGCAACTATCAATCGCATTCCTGTGTTGTTATTGCCATCGGATTACTATGCTACCCGTTTTCAGGGACAAGTTCTCCAAGACATCGAACATCCTGTCTCGATGGACATGAGCGTGACGGATTGCTTCCGTGTGGTCAGTCGCTTCTATGATCGTGTGACACGCCCCGAACAGATTCTCTTCTCTTTACCAGAAGCCATGCGCGTCATGACCGACCCGGTGGAATGTGGTGTCGCAACCATCGCACTCCCACAGGACATCCAAAGCGTTGCCTACGATTATCCGGTCAATTTCTTCAACAAGAAAGTATGGCGCGTAGAACGCCGCAAGCCCGATGAAAAACGTCTCGAAGAAGCTCTACAACTACTCCAATCCGCCAAACGCCCCTATATTGTCGCTGGGGGAGGGGTGCATTTCTCCGAAGCATGGGGTGAACTCGCACAGTTCGCAGAACAATTCGGCATCCCCGTTGGCGAAACCTATGCCGGACGCGGGGCAATCCGGAATGGCTCTCGCATGTCAGTGGGTGGTACAGGACATTCTGGCACACCTGTGGGTGGCAAGTTTGCCCAAGAAGCTGATTTGGTCTTTTTGGTTGGCACACGTCTCTCCGATTTCACGACAGGCTCAAATTCCTTGTGGCAAAATCCCGATGTGAAGTTCGTTAGCATCAATGTCAGTTCCATGCACGCGCACAAACTGGGCGCACTCCCCATTGTTGCCGATGCCAAAACGACGCTTGAAGTGCTCACCTCACTGGGTCAGACGATGGGCATCAAACCCCACTCCGCCTATATAGAAGAGATTGATGTCGAGAATCAAGGCTGGTGGGAACAACTCCAGAGCGAAGTCTTCACCCAAATCGAAGGCGAAATC
>JANQRM010000570.1 GCA_028284565.1 Anaerolineae bacterium
TGTACGCCCTTACACAAAATTATATCTCATCTCGCTATTTTGAGCCGTTCTTGAAGGATTTCATCATATCCAGTAAGTCATCCCCGTAGGTTTGTAATCGCCAAGCCCTCATGCCTGTTTTTGACGACATCTCGTCTAGCGATTGTGGTGTATGGTGAGCAAGTTGCCATAAGATTTCTTTGGGAATAATCACGTCCGATTCAACCCCGCGGGATTGAGCAAGGGTTTTACGCCAATTATGGAGAACCGTATATCGCTCAGAGACGATTGGGTCTGGCAGAGGTGGATGAGGTTTTTTTGGCAGTTTGCGCTCACGCCCACGTTGGATGGCTTCAACAACTTCTCGATGATGGTAGCGGACAAAATGCTTAGATAAGCCTTTGATGTCAGTGAGTTCTTGCTTTGTTTCTGGCTGTGCTTGTGCCATCTTAATCATGACTTTGTTGCCAAAAATCTTGAAGGGTGGGCGGTCTCGGTCTTCGGCGATTTCATCTCGTAACAAATAGAGTTCTCTAAGTACCGCCAACTCTTGCCGACCTAAATCATAGGAACTAGCGATATGCCAAAAGCCATCCGGGTCAAATTCTGGAGCTTTAATCTCGCCATGTGGAATATCTTGGAAGACCTCTCGTGCTTCCTCTAATCGACCTAATTCAACGAGTTCATCCATCAATATATCGCGCAAAGCTGGCAAGAAGTGGGTGTCCATCTGAGCATACTTTAGACTACTTTTGGTCAATGGACGTTTGCCCCAATCATCCTTTTGATGACTCTTATTCACCTTCACGCCAAAGTGTTGCATGAGCAATTTATCCAAGCCCATCTTTTCGTAGCCAATGACGCGCGCGGCAAGCATGGTATCGAAGAGGTTGACCACCTCAAAACCCAAATCCAGCATCAACATAATCAGGTCATATTCGGCAGCATGAAAGATTTTCTCGACAGAGGGATTGGCTAATAATTCCCCAAAGGGACTTAAATCTTGAATCGCAAAGGGGTCGATGATGTAGTCTTGGGTCCGTGTCGAGAGTTGAATGAGACACACCCTAGCGCGGTAGGCGTGGAGGCTATTCGACTCGGTATCCACCGCAATCAGGGGTTCTCGATTCCATTGTTCAATTTGATTATTGAGTTGTTTATCTTTGGCAATTATCTGTGCAGGGGAAAACTGTGTCATAACCATCCACGTCTACGAAAATAATAGAGCATCGCCACCGTCATTATAATCATGATACCCGTTAGAATTATAAAGGCGTTGGGATGGTCTGCGAATGGTAGGTCTTCTTGCGTGTTCATACCATAGAAGCTGGTAATGAGTGTAAGCGGTAACATAATCACGGAAAAGACCGTCAGTATTCGCATGACTTCGTTGATGCGATGGCTAGCAAGCGTATCGGCGGTGTCGGCAAAGCTGGCAATCAATTCTGCATTCTCCTCTATAATATCGCGGGCTTTATATAGGTGGTCGGCAATATCGCCAAAGTATTCTTCGAGGTCTTCATGAATAAGTGGGTGTTCCACACCTTCGAGTTCTTCCACAATCGGGATTTGATGGCGGATAATGCGACGAAGCGAAAGGACATCCCGACGCACGAGCGAAATATCGCGGATAATTTTGCGAGCATCCGAGTCAAAGAGACCTTCTTCTATTGTGCGGACTTTACGGTCTACTTGGCGCAAGATGGGAAAGATATAATCCACAAGCATGTCAATAATGCGATGCAGGGCTTGGTTGGTCCCGCGACTCAAAAACATTTCGCGGGCCTCTTCATCATTGACACATCGCTCCACCAATTGAACCAATGGCTTGAGTGTCCCATCATGAATCGTCACCAAGTAACCCCGTCCCACAAAGAAGTCAACCTCACTGGCGCGTGAAATAGCACTCTTAGCATCCCATAATGGGAAATGCATGATAATGAATAGATAGACTTCATCGTCATCTATTTTGGGACGTTCAATCCCACTGCCCATATCTTCCAAGTGAAGCGGATGAAAAAACGGGTAGCGTTCTTCCAGTTCTTTTACATCCATTGGAGTCGGACGCACAATATCTGTCCAAGTGACCTTGCTTGTGCTGATAATCTGTGTTGCCATGATTAGCCTTCTTATCCGCTAGTGTCAAAATAATTTTCTTAAAATTTATCTTGCAATGCCTCAATGTAAGGGCGTACCGCGGTACGCCCTTACAAACGCAATCTATTCCAAAATCCTTTTATTGGAGCCTGCAATTTATTATAGCAAACACCACTAAAAATTATGAGAAAATGCGCGCAAATCATAGCAAAATTTGGAGCAATCGCCTACAATCGGACGCAACTTGTTCAGCTTGTCTGAATAGAGGGGTTTGTCTTTGACGGTGCTTGGACTTTGTGATATATTTAACATACTAATAAAAAGTCTACTTAATGTTGGTTGTAATAATTCTCTTAAGACACCAAAAACACGGTTGAAGAAGTCATCTCCTTAGTTAAATTGGAAGGACTAGATTTATGGCAACTGCAACATCTGCCAGAGCCAAATCCGTCACCGTTGCAGAGGATGCGGGTGCGGGTATTCAAGTTGATGCGCCCAGTCGTCGAGAGTTTCTCTTCTATATTTGGGGAGCCTCCATCCTCCTAATCACAGGCGAGTTAACAATCGGAACTTTGTGGTTTGCTTTTCCTCGTTTTAAGGAAGGTGAATTCGGGGGGACGTTTACATTTAGCCCAGAAGAGATTCCCCTCATGGGCGTTGAGCCAGAAACCGTACCTGCGGGACGCTTCCATATAGCCAATGTAGAAGACGGTATGTATGCGCTCTATATGGTGTGTACCCATCTGGGATGTTTGCCGAAATGGGTTCCCACGAATGATCGCTTTGAATGCCCCTGTCATGGATCGAAGTTCGAATTGGATGGTGCTTATATCGAAGGACCTGCACCGCGAAGTTTAGATCGCTTCCCACTGACAATTACCTATGGCGATAATGGCGAAGTGATTGAAACCAATGCAGATGGTGATGCCTTGCCCGTCGATTTTAACCGCCCGATTGCCAAGATCGAAATTAATACGGGCACACGCATTTCAGGCAAACCGAACTAGTTGATGGGATTGTAAGGAGTCGTTTATGTCGGTATTACCATTTCCCTCATTTTTAGATGATGTCAAAGAAAAGGGATTAAAGCGCGCCGTCTTTGAAATCGTGGATGAGTCGGTTGAACGTCTTACTGCGGGGATGAATGTCCAAGATGTGCGTGAGGCGTTACGTGGCGAAGACCCTAGCCGTCGTCCGAATCCCCGTCTGCAACCCCATGCGGACGGTTTTTGGTTGCACATGCGCCCATCCTATTACAGTCGGGATGTCACTGGGATTTACCCCACCTTCCGCCTCGGCTGGCTCTCCATGTACTTTGTCTTTTTTGAAACTATTACTGGTTTGCTGTTGATGCTCTGGTACACACCCTCGCCAGAGATTGCCTATGGCAACATGCTCAATATTTTGAGTAATGTACCCCTTGGACAACTTATTCGTGATATGCACCGTCTGGGTGCAGAATTCATGGTGGCGGTGGTATGTCTCCATTTATTGCGAACGTGGATTACTGGAAGCTATAAAAAACCAAGACAGTTTACATGGTTTACCGGACTGATTTTGCTTATTGTGACTGGATTTTTGAGTTTTTCAGGTTATCTCTTACCTTGGGATCAACTGTCACTCTGGGCGGTCACCATTGGTGCCAGTATGACGGAAGCAACACCTGTCATCGGTGAACAATTCAACTTGTTATTCCGCGGTGCGCCAGAATTAGGTGCCAATGGGCTATTGCGTTTCTATCTTTTGCATGTGTTATTACTTCCTGTCCTGCTCTTCATCTTTGCCGGTGTGCATTACTACAAAGTCATCATTCACGGTCTCAGCCTGCCACCAGAAGATGAAAATATCGGTGAAGATACAGCGAAACGGGTTCCCCTTGATAAACGTGTCTACTTCATTCCAGAAGTCTTGACGAATGAATTGATGTGGGTGGGTGTAACAACCTTTATTATCACTGTCTTGTGTATCTGGTTCTATCATGCCCCACTAGAAAATCATGCGGACCCGCAAGTCACCCCACTTGGAACAACGGCTCCATGGTATTTCTTGTGGATTCAAGGTGCACTCAAACTGGGTGACAAGTTCTTCTGGGGGATCGCTTTCCCCACACTTGCACTCGGTGGTCTCGCCATTATTCCCTATTTAGATGTTACGCCAAGTCGTCGGTACGCCCATCGTCGCTGGATGCTCACCTTTGCGATGTTGCTCGTTTCTGTTACGACTATCCTCAGCTATATGGGTTTGGCAAAGTTTGCAGTACAGACCTCAGCAGAAATCGAAATTTTGCATGAAATGGTTTTTGAACCGGCTCATAATCATATGGGGGCGATACGTCCAGTTCCCTTCGACCAGTTGGTATCGGGAGCCTACACCACCCGTCAATTTGACGAGGAGATGAGTCCAACGCAGGCAGTAGAAGAATTTAATGCCCTGATGTTGGAACCCACTATTCAATTAAATTCAGACGGGAACGTGGTTGAGACGACTTGGTATGACCTAATGGTCGATAAACTACGCACAGATCATCTAATTGGGAATCAAATCCCAACCGAACCGAATATCTTCCGCGTTGTACCTGAAGATGCGCCAGAATTGCTCCACGCACTGGAAGAATTGCATCACATGATTGAGGAAGACAGCACTGAGCTACCGAATGCTTTTGGTGCAATTATCCTCACCCGTAACCAAGCAGATTTGGTGCGCGTGGATGTCCTCATCAGTTGGGATGGTGTGGTGATTGAAAATGGTGAGGTCTTGCTAGAAGATGGCGAACCAGTACTCGACACGCTATTGGTTGATGTTGAACAAGTCGATGAAAACGGCGCACCCATCCTCGATGAAGATGGGAATCCGGTGGTTGAAACGGTTGAAATTATCCGACGCGGTTTGGATGCACGGCATATCTTCCTGCACGAAAACGCTGGCTACTTCGATTAAGGACTAAGAACCTATGAACTTACGGAGACTGATTATCGAAGGGATTGAAGGTCGTATCCTCATGGGGATTACGATGTTCGTCGCCATCATTATCCTCGTTGGCTGGGTTGCCATCAATGAGGAAGCAAGGATGCAATCGTTTGTACAACAATTCGATGCCCGTGCAATAGAACGAGGAGGCGAACTCTATGCCTCCAGTTGTTCCACCTGTCATGGGAACGATGGATTGGGCATCGCAGAACGCGCCCCAGCTCTGAATAACCCGCATATGTTTGGCGTTGACATCTTCGGTGGAATCAATGAAGACATCGCCCGTCTGCAGACGGAAGTCGGCACGCTAACAGGAACTCGTGTTTCGCTTCAAAATGAATTGACTGATGCTGACAATCCACCCTCAACCGAACGCCAAGTCGAGATTTTACAACGTATCCAAGAGATTGATACCGAACTCAATGCCCGCAATGAAGAATTGGCTCCTCTGCTGGAGGAACGCCTGACCATTCTTGATAGCATCCAACCTGTGCTAGATGCTGGCTTCTTACCCGGTTATGCTCCCGGTATGGATGAAGTTGAATTGACTGACCTTATTACCGATAATGGTACGCGACTCGGGATGACAGGTTGGGGTGGTTCATTAAATGACTTCATCGTCACGACCTTGATTCATGGTCGTCCGGGCAGTAATGAAGTCTGGCCCGGCAGTGCTGGTATGGTTTCATGGTCACAACGCGGTGGCGGGAACTTACGGGATGATCAAATCCAAGACATTGCCCTGTATATTCAGAATTGGGATAAAGGTGACAATTGGACTCTGGAAGATTGGTTGGCAGTTGCCCAATATGGTAAACCCATTGCTGATGGGAACCTAGTAGGTGGCGGCGACCAGGTTCCTCCTGTAGGATCAAATGTTGAGGAGATTCTTGCAACGATCGAGACAGAAGGCATCGTTGGCGATCCTGTACGAGGTGAAGCCCTTTATACCGGGAGCGAACGCAGTGAACTCCGCGCCCGACTCGGTTGCTCTGGCTGTCATGGTGCAGGCAATGGTCCCGAAACCGAAGGGACTTGGACACGGATACAAACTGAACGCCTTACACTATCCGAGTATGCAGATTTTACAGGGGAAGGCTATTTAATCGAAGGCATCGTGCGCCCAGAAGACTTCATTGCACCGGGATTCAATGGTGGGATTATGCCAGCTAACTTTGGTCAACAACTCTCCATACAAGACCTTGCAGACATTGTAGCGTTCTTGAGAACTCAAGAATAGAAGATTATCAGCCAAATAGAAGCCCTCTGTCCTAGTGGCAGGGGGTTTTTGATTTAACCATCAACTATTTCTTTTATGCAGATAAATCATAACAAATGGAAGTTATTTTTAGGCTCTGTTTAGGCAGAATGCCTTTATAATGATGTCCGTGTGTATTGGACTAAACAACGCAGAAAAGGAATTGTCTCTCATGTGGAAACGGATTGTCGTGCTTTGTAGCTTACTCATCTTTGTGTCATGTTTCGGCTTAATTGCCCAAGATGAGGAAACAACCTCCGAATGTTTACCCGAAAATTTAGCTATTCAACAAAGCGCGTTCCAAGAATTTTTGACCCTCGACTTTGAAGGTGATCCCGAAGAAGCACTCGCCAATCTTTACCGCCTCGGCTCAGCGTATCAAGAACTCGCTGTGAATTGTGGCTACGCTCCCAACGAAGCTGAAGCGGAGTCCTTGCTCAATGTCGTTTTGTCTGTCATAGATTTCGAGACGATTATGGCAGTTAATCAGGTTGGAAGTGATGTCGATGAGATTATGGCTGAGCTGGACAGTGTCTTTGGTGACCCGATTAGTGGGCAACTCCTCTACAATGGCTTGGAGGTCGATTTGGATGGATTTGCACTGGGATGTTCCGGTTGTCATTCTGGCATCGCCGCCCCACCGACAGAAGGCACATGGACACGCATCGAAAATGAACGGTTATTCGACCCCGATTTGGTAGGATATGATGGCATCCGCTATCTCGTGGAAAGCCTCGTTGACCCGAATGCATATATCGTGGAGGGCTATGAAGCTGACCTCATGCCCCAAAATCTGCCCACACGCCTCGACATCCAACGCTTAGCAGACATCATCGCCTTCCTCCAAAGTCAAGACCAAGAAGAAAGCTGAGCTAAACTCGTGGTATTATAACTTTGAATTGTGGATAATAGGCAACGAGTTGAATCGTTCTCAATTGGTAGGGGCGTACAGCCGTACGCCCCTACACTGAACTTCACAAGTTTTGTATCTGAATCAGTGTCACTATTGAACAACCATTACTTAAGGAAAATCTCATGAAAAGTCGCTTTTTTACACTCCTTATCACGGTATTCACCCTTGCGATGACCGTCAGCACCATCATCGCGCAAGAAGAGGGAGCCGCAACGGACAATTCGGGTGTAGGGACCTTGCTCTTGCTCGGCGGTATCGGCGCAATCTTGCTCATTGGCGGAGTGATGTTCAGTCGGGATGCCAACGACGACGACAGTTAATTCTACCTAAGCGTCATCCAATGCGCTGGCGTTTATTAGATTGTAAGCCTCTCATAAGCAGTCCAGATTAGAGTTGGATGGATGTCTTGAATCACTGGTGACATTTATCACTAGCGTCCCTATAATTGAAATTGTAATCTCATAGGAAATAAGCTATTGGTGAGGTTTATATGGCAGAACTAACATGGGCAAAACCCGAAGTTGAACCCAAGCAAAAGAATAATCCAAATAATAGTGGAGAACGTGCTAAATTCTTGATTGGCGGATTGCTAATCCTATTCGCTGTAGGCTATTTGTTAATTTCTGGGACTCTCTCCGGCGCACGTTACTTCCTGACTGTGGATGAAGTCGTCAACAATCCCGAATACGAAGGGCAGACGGTGCGAATTTCCGGCGCAGTGATCGGAGACACCATCGAATATGACAGCGAAAACCTGCTGATTGATTTCACCCTCGTTCATATCCCACCTGAGTTCGACGACCTTGCAGAAGTCCTGCATCAAGCGGTCAACGACCCTGATGCCACCCGCTTGCATATTCATATCGAAAATGAAGTCATGCCCGACTTGCTTCAACACGAAGCACAGGCAATTTTGACGGGGGAATTAGGTGATGATGGCGTGTTTTATGCCACTGAATTGCTCCTGAAATGCCCCAGTCGCTATGAGGAAGGCATCCCCGAACAAGTGTCTCATCCGAACGAAGGATAAGCGATGCTTGCTGAAATTGGGCTGGTTGCGCTGGTACTGAGCTTTGTCACCGCGATTTATTCAGCCGTGGTTTCCACCATCGGGGCACGTCAAGGGAAGACAAATCTCGTCATCAGTGGACGCAATGCCGCCTTAGCAACCTTCCCGCTGATACTCATCTCGACACTGGCACTCTTGGTTGCCCTGCTCACCCAAGATTATCAAATCAGCTATGTCTGGTCAGTCACCGACCCCGGTACGCCCATGATTTATCGTTTTACCGCCTTATGGGGTTCGCAAAAGGGGTCATTATTGTTCTGGTCATTGACCATGGGGCTGTTCACGACAGGTGCGATTCTCATCAACTGGCGCACCCATCGTCGACTGATGCCCTACTCAATTACCTATATGATGGCGACGCTGGCTTTCTTTATTGGCTTGTCCATCTTTTTTGAAAATCCCTTTGACCGCTATTGGCTATTCCCGGATGCACCTGAATCCCAACAGGTCGTCCAATCCGCGCTGATACCACCGAATGCCATCGCGCCCGATGCAGACCGTCTAGCCGAAACCGCCACTGGACTCAATCCGCTTCTACGCCACTTTGGGATGATTATCCATCCCCCCATGCTGTATCTTGGCTTTGTCGGGTTTACTATCCCCTTTGCTTTTGCGATGGCGGCATTGGCATCGGGTGACCTCTCGACGAATTGGATTCAAGCCAGTCGACGATGGTCACTCATTTCGTGGATTTTCCTCAGCTTAGGTCTCATTCTCGGCGGACGCTGGGCATACGATGTGTTGGGTTGGGGAGGCTATTGGGGCTGGGACCCGGTAGAAAATGCGGCATTCCTTCCGTGGCTCGTCGGGACGGCTTTTATCCACAGTGTCATGATTGAAGAGAAGCGCGGAATGCTCCGTAAGTGGAATATGATTCTGGTGATTTCTACCTTCTCTGCAGTGATGTTTGGCACATTTGCTACCCGTAGCGGTGTGATAGAAAGTGTCCATAGCTTTGCCCAAAGTGAAATCGGCTTCCCGATGTTATTCTTCTGGGGCGGGATAACCCTCGTCTCACTCGTGATGTTCATCTGGCGCAGGAATCAAGGCAAATTGGAAAGTGAACGGCGTTTCGCCAGCCTCCTTAGTCGGGAGATTTTATTCGTCCTGAACAACGTCATCTTCATGGCACTCTTTGTCCTCATTTTCTGGGGGAGTTTCGGCGCACCGATTATTTCTGAATTGTTCCTTGATACGGAAATTACACTCGGTATCGAATACTTCATGCAAGTCACACCACCCCTCTTTTTGGCATTATATATCTTGATGGGCATTGCACCTTTATCTGCATGGGGAGTCTCCTCTGCCAAACGACTCGGTAGCGCCTTGATAGTACCACTGGTCATGACGCTGGTTACGCTAATCATTTTGTTCGCCACAGGAACAACAGCGATAATCGCATTGATTGGTTATGGTGCGGTCTTCTTGTCTGGTTATGTCGCCATTTATGAAATCTATCGCGGAGTCAAAGCCCGTCGGAACAACTTAAAAGAAAGCTGGTTCACGGCAACACGTGCGTTACTCGGACGCAATCAACGACGTTATGGGGGATATGTTGTCCATCTCGGCGTGGCTATTATTGGCATCGGTGTGATTGGCAGTACCCTCTTCCAAGTTGAGACACAACAAACCGTTCCTGTTGGGGGAGAAATCTCGGTTGAGGATTACACACTTGTTTATGACGGACTCACTACTGCCCAAGCCAGTGATGGACGCTGGATGGATATTGCCAATGTCACCCTGCTCCGTAATGGCAATGAGCTAGCGAAACTACGCCCGCGTATCGACCTTTTCCCACAACAACCGATGACCATCGCTGGAGCTTATAGCACCGTGGAGAATGACTTTTACGTCCTATTAGCAGGCAATGATGACCAATTCGCCACCTTTAAGATTTATATCAACCCACTTGTCAATCTCGTCTGGTGGGGTGGCTTAATCCTAATCTTGGGGACTGTCATCGCCGTTTATCCCAAGACAACCCAACCTGCGCGCTTGCGTCAAACGGACAAGCTTGAAAACATGGGAGGGGCAAGCCTATGAAACAGCGTCTACTCATCTTACTCCCCTTGTTCTTGCTTGTTATTCCTGTTTTTTCACAAGACCTCTTCGTTAGTGATGATGAAGTCAACGCCATTGCGGAGAAGATGTATTGTCCTGTCTGCGAGAACATCCCGCTTGATGACTGCCAGACATCTACTTGCATCCAATGGAAAGAGGAGATTCGGCAACAACTGGCAAATGGTGAAACAGAAGGCGAGATTATCAGCAGTTTTATTGCGCGCTTTGGTGAGCGTGTCGTCGGCATCCCACAAGACCCCGTGTTGCAAATTCTCACACTCGTCGCGCCATGGCTTGCCCCCTTAATTGGCTTAGTCATTGCCTTTCAACTCATCCGTCGCTGGCAATCCAACCAACGCCTTTCTCAGGAAACAGTTACCCCGCTTGAACAACGTCCGCCCAAATCCGATGACGAATACCGCACCCGCCTAGAAGCCGACTTGGAAGCGAGACGCTGATGGAATCGCTTGACTTTTTGAACCCAGAAAAAACCAAAAGGAGTAGTCCTCTCACGCCCGGTACAATCGTCCTCATTGTCGGATTTGTCGCTGTGATTATTGTGATGGGTATCCAACTCGCACGCCAACGCGAAACTCAGCCTACACAAGGGAATGTTGCACCCAACTTTGAACTCATCACCTATGACAACCAACTCATTGTACTCAGTGATTTTCGGGGACAGATTGTGATTGTCAATTTTTGGGCGAGTTGGTGTGGACCTTGTCGCAATGAAGCCCGCGATTTCCAAGCCTTCTGGGAAGACTATCAAGACAAAGGCGTCGTCATGATTGGAGTCAACTGGCTCGAATCCGAAGCCCTTGCACTAGAATTCATCGACGAATTTGGCATCACCTATCTCAACGGAGCAGATATTCAAGGCGATGTTTCCGATAAATACAATCTCACGGGTGTCCCAGAAACCTTCATCATCGGACCAGATGGTATTGTCGAAGCCGCCATTATTGTGGAGACGAATTACGAAACCCTTGAAAGTGTTGTCGAGCGCATCCTCGCTGATATGGAGGCAAGCTAGATGAGTATCGCGGGACTGATTGTTGCGGGTATTCTCACTCTCATTGTCTTGGCGTGGATTGGCAAACCCTTCCTCACCGCCAACCTTCCTCAGAAAAATGATGAATTGCATCAACGACGCTTGGATGCGATTGACCTGCATTATGATCGCGTCCTGACAAACATCCTCGACCTCGAAGAAGATTTGAACATGGGCAAAATCAATAAAGATGAGTTTGAAGACGAACGCGAGGCATGGGTGCAACAAGGCATTTTGTTGTTACAAGCACGAGACATCTTCGCCGAACAAGAGAATCCTGTTGATCATGCGATAGAATTGGATACTCCAGAAGGACAGGATATGCTAGAGGAACTGATCCTTGCCCAGCGCAGAGCGGAGTCATAATTTAATTGTGAATATCAGCAAACGGGAAATTATATTTTTTTTGATGATTTTTACCCTCTCTGCCTGTGGTGGATTAGGAGGCGAACCGGAAATCATTGCCACCTTACCCTCAGCTTCACCGCAAGTCGCCCTTGAACTCCAATCCGCGAATATCACCAACGGCGCAGAGATATTTGCTCAAAACTGTACCGATTGTCATGGTATTATAGGCGATGGCAACGGCGAACTCGTGCAAGCCGGACAGGTCTCCTTTGCAGTCGATTTCACCGATCGAGCCACTGCACAGAACACCTCTCCGCAAGCATGGTTCGACATCATCACCAATGGCAATCTCGAAAATCTGATGCCCCCATGGGAGAATGCCCTTAGTCCACAAGCACGCTGGGATGTCACTCAATACCTTTACACCTTGGCACACACATCCGAACTAATCGAACAAGGTCAAACACTTTGGGAAACCAATTGTGTGGCTTGTGAGACAAATCCCCTAGCCGATGATTTGACACTCAGCGACTCCGAAGCCTTATCCCAAATTGAGCTATCCACCGAATTATCTGAGGACGAGAGTTTGGCTGTTGTTGCTTATCTACGCACACTAGCTCTTGATTCGTCAGCGACAGATAGTCAACCTACCACCACAGAAGAAGCTCCACAGGCAGTCATCGGTAAGATTGAAATGCTTGTCACGAATGGCACAGCTGGCGAAAACGTACCTGAAGAATTAAATGTCTCCCTGCGCTACGGCAATCGGTTAGACGGCTTAACGACAGTCGATGGTTCTGTTGATGAAAACAGTATAGCCGTCTTTGAGGATGTTGTCTTAAGAGAAGATTTTGATTATGTCGTGACAACCTTTTATCAAGACCGCCTCTTCATCAGCGACATCATTGTCGGTGATCCAAATCAGGAAACACTTGAACTTCCCTTGACAATTTATGAACTCACCGAAGACCGTTCTGTGATTTCGATTTCGTCAATGGATATTGGTATCGAACCCCTTGCTGATTCGAATTTCGGCAACGGCTTATTCATCTCACAAACCATCACCTACAACAATCGCGCAGACCGCGTATTCACCAGTAGCCAGTCCGTTGGCAATGGACGCTATGCAACCCTGCTCATTTTCACTCCACCGGGTGCTGTAATTCTGACAGATGACAATGACCCGAACTACATCATCGCGCAAGAACAATCGGCTGTGATTTCTACTCGCCCC
Organism: Anaerolineae bacterium; assembly: GCA_028284565.1. Next base: position 12,978 of record JANQRM010000570.1, read on the forward strand.
ATTCCTCCCGGCGATGGACATATCGAATCGGTCATTTATTTCTTGCCCTATGAAGACACCGCCATTATCGACATCCCATTGAATAACCCGCTTGATGGCGAGGTCAGTATTCGCATCTTTCCTGATTCACTTCATGTTACAGGTGAGGCATTACAGCCGATAGACACAGATGACGAATTCCAACTCTATGAAGGCAATCAACAAATCGACATTGGCGAATCGCTCATCTTTGAAGTGAATGGGGCGGCTTTTGGTGTGAGTACCAGCGATGATAGCTCGGTGGTCACGTCCGATAGTTTGCTCGTGATACTGGGCATTTTTGCCTTTGTGATTTTCGTCGGTCTTGGCTTTGTCATGATGATCGCCCGATCACGCAACAGCCAAGATGGACAAATTGACCGACTCGTCAAACAAATCGCCCAACTCGATAATCAACATGATCGTGGCGAGATTAACCATGATATTTACCAACGCCAACGTCAGGAGTTAAAAGCTCAGCTTGCACAACTCATGCAAGCCGTCCGACCCGAACATGATGAGACTTAATGTTGCTTATTTACAAACAATTGATAACAATACATCCACCATTTAACTTAAAGGACTCTTTTTATGCCTCGCAAACTGTTGACCTTGCTCCTGCTGACTGCACTTGTCGCATTCACAGGCACACTCCTTGCTCAAGATGAAACCGAAATCCCCGAACTCAGTGAAACTTTCAATGAAGGCGGTGGGGTGATTTTCTCGTATCCAGAAGGCTGGGATGTCCAAGTAACTGCCCAAGCCATTATGCTCAGTGATATGCCGATTGAAGATGGCTTAAGCACCTTACCAGCAGACTCCATCAATCTCATCTTTATCACCGAAAGCATGGAAGCCTTACAACTCGATGCGTCGGCTACCGGGGTTGACATTCTGGAGCTTATTGCCAGTAGTGTCGATGAAGACGGCAATGTAACCACCCCGGAAATTGAAACCGTCGAACTGGAAAATTACACTTTTGGAAGCGTTGACCAAAGCGACACGGAATTGGCAATAAGAAGCTATGCCACCAAATTAACCGACAGTACCTTTGTCTTTGTCGCAGTTGGTACGAATGTCGGTGAATTAGAAGCCGCCCTGCCCATTGCCGAAGCCATCTTAGGCACACTCGACTTTGTAATTGAAGCACCTATCGCAGAAGAATCCCTCACCCGCTACGATGAAATTGAACAAAGTGTGAATGAACTCGGCTTCCCTGTACTCGGCGACCCCGATGCACCCGTTATCGTTACCGAAATTGGCAGTTTCGATTGCCCGCATTGTGGCACATTCCACGAGACCATGTTTCCTGAGTTACTCCCTCGCGTCGAGGCGGGTGAGATTCAATTTGTCTATGTTCCCATCTTCGGTACAGGCAATCTTTCCAATGGACAAGGTGCAGCGATGGCTTCCATTTGTGCGCTCGAACAAGATTCCTTCTGGGTATTCCATGACATGCTTTTCGGCTGGCAATCCTTTGGCAACGCCGCCTTTTCTGTAGATCGTATTAATGCAGGTGTCGAAGCCCTCGAACTCGATACAGAAGCTTTCGCAGAGTGTATGGTTAATGAAGATATGATAGCCACGCTCGAAAATGCCTTCACCACCACACGCGAACTTCCCGAATTTACTGGCACACCAACCATCTTAGTCAATAGTGAAAAAGTCGACAACGGCATCGGAGTCATCAACGAAGCCATCGACACTGCCCTCGCAGGCGATGAATAGAAAGTTAGTTGCATCATAACCTCTGTCAGAAGCTAGACCTTCCCTCCCTGAGAATCGGGGAGGGACTGAGGGAGGGGATATAGACCGAAACTTATCAATTTCTATCTGCTTATCCTTTTGTAGACATTACTCTCACTATACTGATGTCAGACCAACCGCTCATCCACATTCACGGACTCATCAAAACCTACGGACTGCTACCCGTCCTCCGTCAAATCGACTTGGACATTCTATCAGGTGAATTTGTCACCTTACTCGGTCCCAACGGCAGTGGCAAATCGACTCTCATTCGTCTGCTATCGGGCTTGACCAAACCCACACTCGGCAAAGTCCAAGTCGGAGGCTGGCGAATACCAGAAGAGGCAATGGCAGTCCGCGCACAAATCGGCATGGTCGGGCATCAATCTCTCTTATATGAAAATCTCACCGCCAAAGAAAATCTGATATTTTTCGCTCGATTGTATAATTTATCAAAATCCGAACAACAA
>JANQRM010000593.1 GCA_028284565.1 Anaerolineae bacterium
GTCTTCTGGTGCGGGCAAATGCCACCCACCCGCTTCTTCCGGCTCTTCTTCGATGTCCTCTGGCAAGGCAGGCATGACCCATCCGACTTGGCGTTCTTCGACCTCAACTTCTGGCTGTTGCCAAAGGTTCGGGGTACTGGGTTGATGCCAGCCGCCACGTGATTCTGGTTGTTTGTTGGCGATTTCGTCCGTCATATTGACGACCCTTCTTATGGTAGAAACCGATTAGCCTAAGGTTTGAAAACCATTATAACGTATTCTGCCAAACTTTGCGGAGAACCGACAGGTTGTTTCTATCTGACAAAAGAAGTGCGGAATGAATCTTAATATCAGAGGTTGGGCATACTCTTAGAATGTTTTTATCTTGATTTGGTTGCAGATAAAAAGGTACTGTTTTTACAGTGGTGCGATTAATCGTCGCCAGAAGTATTCACCAATTTTCTCAGGGGTATATGATGATTGAACATCAAAGTCTTTCAAAAACGCCAACATTCCCATAATTGACTTCAGGCGAAGGTGATTATTTTCAACTACTACACTAACTTGATCACTCCAGCTATTATCTTCATTTAGTTGAAAATCTCCTGACTTGAAAAAAATATACTCGGATTTTCCCATCATATTACCAACCCAAATCTTACAACGGGATTTTATGCTCCCACTTACATATATCTCACAGATGAATTTTGCATCATTTATTGTACGAATTGTTGTTTCAATTCGGGAATCTTGGCTCTTGAGTTCTCTTGTTGCTTTTTCAAAAAAGTCTCTAATAATAGGTAAAGCATCGTACAGAAAGTCAGATTTTTGCTTATCGGACAACTGCTCACTTATGCTTGGCATCGGAATAGTATACTGCTGATCTACAATGGAATTAGAAGTAACATCACTAGGCTCTTCATAATGCCACAAAACCTCATAGACAGACATTTCGCCATAATCTTTTGCCAATATCATAGTTCCTCTAGACACTGTTTTCAAATTCGCTGAATTGCTACTTGACAGAAATGTTTGAAAAATCTGAGAGCAATGTACTGTATCTGGCGGTATTACTGGTTCAATCCGAGCAGTTTTAATAACACCAATTCCTGTAAAATCTTCAATTTGATTGTTTGAATTCTCTTCAATCGTGATTTCATCCATATGTAAAGCAATCCGCATTTGGAGATTATGTGGAAATCCTGATGCAATCCAATTGTAGTTGCGAAATTCATCGCGGAGGCGCAATGCAGCATTTGCTAATGGGGAAGCTGTATTACTAAATAAGATAACTCCATCCCCTGATGTTTGGTGCAACATCACCTCGTTATTTAATATACGAGCTAAAATCTCTCTTTTTAGAATATCTGATAATTTCTCGTAGAGTCTATCATCATTGAGTTTTGAGTACCCCTTAATATCGGCAAACAATAGAGCTTTTATCTGACGAGATTTTTTTGCCATTGACAATGCCTTATAATTGATTACTTCGTAGTAATAGTTTGAATTAACTTATATTGTTCCGCAAGTACATCAATTACCATAATCGTCCCAATTCAGTCAAATGAAGATTCTATGGCAAGTTGAGCCTCTTGGTTCAAGAAGCGTCCAATGTCTTCCACTTCTGCCTCGATTTTGGGGATGAGATGCGAGTCCAGCATGGCGTAAGGTTGCACCTGAATCACCACATGATCACGTTTTCGTACCAATTGCCATGAGGCAACCGCCTGCCCATCGGCAATCACACAAGTACGGATGAGTCCACCCCCCGGATGCACTTGCTTAGCAAATTCATCCGCCACCATGAACGCCCGACTCTGATGCCCCAGCAGATAAGTGTCATAATGTGGCAACAGACGCACCGTTTGCTCAGCTTTGAGCGTGCCGATGTGTTCCAATTGCTCCCTCAACATCCATGCCGATTCACCACCAACTTCCACTTCTACCAACGCATCGCCTAGCAACTTGAAACCCGCTTTCGCTTGACCAACCCCCAATCCTGACCAACTGACAAAATCCTTGATGGTCGCAGGCGCATAGGCTTGCAGATAACGGCGCGTGAGTTCCGCCAGACTTGCCTCCTCATCCAATTGACGAATAGCTTGCCTGTCCAGCCAATCATCTATCAACACATAGGTCAAGTCACCATCACGCTCTGCCCCAAAACACAAGACTCCCGACAACGCACCAAAACGTACCAGATGATGAATCGCTTGCCCTTCCACAGGAATGCCTTTTTCTGCCAGTTTCTCTGCGAATTCAGCACGAGTTAATGCCCCATGTTTGTTCAAAATCTCAGGCATATAGTCAAGAGCCTGTTGACGAATCGCCTCATCCAATCCCAATTGCCGATACCGCCGTTCTGTCTTGCGAATATTGTGTTGCCCGAATAAGCCCATTTGCCAGCCGATGTCCGCACTTGGTATGAGGTGCATCGTCCCACGCATACTCCATGTCAGGACGATAGACCGTTCCACTTCCCGCGCCTGCCTGACATCCTCTAATGTGATGCCATGCGTTCTCGCTCGAATCGCCAGATTCGCAGATGGTAATTCCTGTGATTGCAAGCCACACAATTTCCGAATCACCTGCGCCACATCCGATGAAACCGATTGCTCCGTCAGCTCTTGATGATGGATTCTCAACAGACGCACTTGTTCAGGTGTGAGTTGATTCATCTTCAACCTTCGTATCATGTTGTGCTACAATTATAGGACAAATGGTCAGTTTTTCAGGAAGTCCAATTATGAGTTCCCCTATCTCACTCGAACACGTGTTGTCACAAGCCACTCAGCTATCCATCCCTGATAAATTGACATTGATTGCTAAAATTCAACAGACCATTATAGAAGCATTCCCAATATCTGATGAGCCAACTTGGACACCAGAAGAAATCGCCGAGATGACCACCATCCAACCCCTCACAGGTAAAGAAATAATCGAACAAGGATTAGCGAGTGGTTGGGAAGATTTAGAAGTTGACGTTGCAACATGGGTACAACAACAGCGTAGTAAAAGACAGCAAAATTCACAATGGTAACGGGATTGTTAGACACATCAATTGTTGTAGACTTTCTACGAACTTTTCCACCTGCACGCGATTGGTTGGAGCAACAAGCTGAACTCGGCGTAACACAATTTGTCTGGTTAGAAATCATCGAGGGTGCAAGAGACAAATCTCATCAAAGTCAAGCCTTGCGTCTCCTGAGACGATTTGAATTAATTGAACTTACCGCAGAAGATATACAATGGTCAGTTGAACAACTACTAGCCTATCGGCTTTCACATAATATCGGTGCTTTCGATGTCTGATCGCATCTCCGAGTATCCGACTGAATATCCCAACCTTCACGACAAATAGTAAACACTTCTTACCTCTACTAGGCGAACTAGCACAACGCCCATATTAGAAATCCATTCGTATTCCATCCATTAATCTCCTACAGCAAAGCAATCAAGCTAACGTAATCCATATGGAACACGAGTATAATGAAGTTGAAGCCACCATATAAGGCATACTACATGAGCAGACTTTCAATCTTCATTTCCATCTTTGGACTAACGATTTATTGGAGTATAAAAATCAGTTTGATTGTCTTATTAGTTCTGAGTGGCATTTTCGCAATATTGAATTTTAACCCGCTAGTGGCAATCTGGTTTTTTATCATGACCGTCATGTTTTTTTTCATAAATGCTTGCGTTATTGGGGGAATAAATGGGACATTGTGGGGACTTATCACGATTGGGTTCTTCTATGAGACTCATCAGGATAAACAACATTATCAATTTATACTCACGATTTTGGGCATTATTCCAACAATTATCATTGGATATTTGATGATAGATGCAACACTCCGCAAATATTCGGTGACAGGTGAAGTCAGTGCACCTTTTGTGGTGTTCCTTGTTTTATGTAACGTAGGTGGTGTAATAGCTGTCGGTCACCAAATTACAAAGTGGTACTTGCGAAAAGAAAAATCCAAGCCACAATTTGCCTAAGTCTCTTAGGCTGTCTACGCTACAATGCATATTCTGAATATATTCAATAAACTAATAACCAACAACAACTAATCACTAACATCTAACAACGATAAACCCATGACCCCCAACGAACTTATGACCAAAATCCAACAAGACCGACAAGCCATCGCCCATCTATGGCAGGGATTAACACCCGACCAGATGACCCGTCGCCCCGGACCGCACCCCGAATGGTCAGTCAAAGACCTCATCGCGCATCTGTCATGGTGGGAAACCAACGCCATGCAACGCATCACCGTCCTGCTGACGAATCATCCCGCCAAACTTGCCGATGTCGATGCTCTCAACGCCCGCGTCTTTATCGAGAACAAAGACCGTTCATTAGAGAGCGTCTTATCCGAATTTGAAAGCAATCTCTCACGCCTAGAAGCCCAAATCAACACCCTCAGCGCAGACGACTTAAATGACGAAACGCGCTTCCCCGGCGGATTGCCCTTGAAGCAATACATCATCGTCAATACATATGGGCATTACGTAGACCACATCGACGAGTTACGCGCCTATGTCGAAAGCCTGACCTAACCATGTCCCGTTTATTTATTGCGGTTAACCTGCCCCAATCTGTCAAAGACCAGATTCAACAATTGCGCCATGATGATGATCTCGCTGTCGGACGTTGGGTCAAACCCCATCAATTGCATCTGACTCTTCGCTTTCTCGGAGAAACCAGTGCAGAACGCCAACAAGAAGTCGAATCGGCATTGGCTGAAGTCAACGTGCCATCCTTTGAGATGGTACTCGGCGGACTCGGACAATTCCCAGTCAAGGGTCGTCCGAATGTCTTGTGGGTCGGAGTCGATAACACACCTGAATTGCGCGCGCTCCATCAAGGGGTCACACAAGCCCTGCAGAAGATTGACTATCCTCCAGAAGAGCGACGTTTTCATCCGCATGTCACACTCGCACGTTTCAAGGTCAAGCCTCGTTGGGGTATTATGACCAAATATCTGCAAGCGCATGCCAACTTCCATACGCCCCCTTTCACCGTGACACAATTCGTCCTTTATGCTAGCGAACTCAACCTACAAGGTTCGATTTACACCGAAGAAGCTGTCTATCCCCTAAACTGAAATTGTGCAATGCTTACAAAAGTCTTCAACTATTGTCGTATTAAAAAGCCACAGCAGAGTATAATGGAGCCATGAGTCCTTTCAGCAGGAGCAACCACAGTGGCTCAGCATATGGAAATCAGTACGGATTTGCTCAACTGGTTACTCGAACCACGTTCACCGACCGTGCGCTATCTCACCATGCGCGATTTACTTGAGCATCCCTCAAATGACCCCGAATTGAACACAGCTCATCAAGAAGCTCATGAACAAGGTGCGATTGCCACGATAATTGAGGCAATGGATCAGCGTGGATATTGGTTCAAGCCGGGCGCAGGCTACAGTCCGAAGTATAAATCAACTGTTTGGACAATCATCATGCTCGCGCAACTCGGAGCTTCCGTTAAACATGAACCCCGCATTGGGGTTGCATGTAATCATCTGTTAGATCACGCCCTCACAGAAGATGGACAGTTTGGAACACAAGGAACACCCTCGACAAATATAGATTGTCTACAGGGGAATTTATGTTCAGCGATGCTTGACCTCAGTATAGAAGATTCGCGATTAACCAACGCATTTGACTGGATGGCACGCAGTGTCACCGGAGAAGGCGTTGCCGCTCGAACAGAGAAACAAGCCAAACTACGTTTTTATGAAAACAATAGTGGACCACGTTTTCTATGTGGATGGAACAACCATATGGCATGTGCATGGGGAGCGATCAAAGTCTTGCTTGCTTTCAGCAAATTACCCTCACAGCAACGCACACCACGAATTCAACGTGCAATCGAAATAGGTGTCGATTTTCTATTTAGCCGCGACCCCGCACTCGCGGATTACCCGACAGGTAATGATGGTAAGCCAAGCAGAAAATGGTGGAAACTCGGCTTTCCAGTCTTTTATGTCTCAGATTTGCTCCAGAATATCGAAGCCTTGACAGCACTGGGCTATTGCAAAGACCCACGCTTGAGCAATGCGCTCGACATCATTCGCAACAAACGAGATGAAGATGGACGCTGGGCATTGGAGAACACCTATAATACTTGGGTGGATTTCGGCGAACTAAAACAACCGAACAAATGGGTAACCCTCCGTGCCTTACGCGTCCTCAGAGCTGTAGCCTAAAGCACTTTATGAGGGTTATTTGCAATGAGGTAAGCTAATTGTGAAAATGAGGCAACACATCACTCGCTAAGGCTTCAAGGTCATCAAGATTATCAAGCTCAATCCACTGCAACATGAAGCGTTCCACACCTGCCTCCGCCCATGCGCCAATTTGGTCAACCACCGCTGAGCCTGTCCCGACGATGAGACCACGTTCTTTCAGCTCATCCACAGACCGTTCTGATTCCGACAGTCGACTGTCCAATTCCCCTTGCGTCGGCTCATAGATGACCTGCGTCATCAACGAGCGTTTCACATCGCTATCAGCGCGTCCTTCCTTGTCGAGCAGTTCTTTGAGCAAGGCATTCCGTTCTTTATACGTCTCCATCGGGATGAACACCCCATTCCACTCATCTGCATATTTGGCAACGAGTGGCATTGTCCGCTTCGGTCCAGAGCCACCAATCAGTATCGGCGGACCACCCGTCCGCTTTGGACGTGGAAGCAGAATCGCATCGTCCAGCGAGTAGTGCTTTCCACTATAATTCACTGGTTCATCACTTTTCAGTAATTGCATTGTCATCTCCAGCGCATCTTCCAGCATCTCAAAACGTGTCGGGAAATCGTAGAAGGGGATACCAAAATTGTGATGTTCTCGCTCTTGCCAACCCGCACCCATCCCCAAAATCAAGCGACCATTGCTCAAGTCATCGACACACGCGGCATAGCGCACCGTCATGCTGGGATGGCGAAAGGTGACAGGCGTTACTAGCGGGCCAAATTCCAGTGTTTCGGTATGGCTTGCGGCATAGGTTAGGGATGTCCACAATTCCAGCGAATCTTTATCTGGTGGATTGGGATTGGTGAAATGGTCGGAGCGAAACACACATTGGAAGCCCACGCGCTCAGCCGTGGAGAGGATGTTTTGCCAGCGTTCCCAATTGAGGTCCATTTGTCCTTCAATCATAATGCCAATATGTGTCATAAGAATGTCCTCATCGAAATTATCTCTACACGAATCAAACTATAACGCAAAGCAAGCACAGCTGGCGAATGGCATCATGAATTCTTTTGTATTACAAGGAGTTTTGTTATTTCACACGTGCATCATACCATGCAGGAATCTCACCCATCGCATGAGCAATGTGAACCACGGCGCGTTGTAGATCAGTCACCACAGATTGACGTTCTAAGGGCAGAATTTCGGACTGCATTGCCGCCACCGCATCAGCAGACTTCACTACAATCTCATCATCTTGTTCCAACATATGCCGAAACTTCCCACCACCCAGATGCAAGTTAATCTCACCATGCTGAACTGTGAGAGGCAATTCTTTCTTCTTAATCACCTCAGAGGCATAGACCGATTGCACCTGCACATCCGTCATCGACCAGCGTACCCCATTGCCCCAGCGTGCTGTGATTTGATTTCGTTGCGGGTCGACCACATAATTATCCGGTTGCGTTCTCAAATGGTAGATTTGCTGGAGGATGAGTCCAACCAATAGTATTCCTACAACCAGTCCGAGATATGGCAACCACTGGGGATTCGGAATCAACGTTCCAGCATTCGGTAGGGCGATGTCACTCGTAATAGTCAGAACCGAAACCACCAGATAAATCGCCAGCCACAAGCTATACCAGCCAATCCGCATGACCTTTTGCCTTGCCCAGCTGGAATCACGCCTCAGTTCCAACACACCTTCCACATTTTCGTCCATAGACCAAATTCCAAATTGGAGTGGAAGGTCAGGCAAGGGAACTGCCTTAGGAGCTTCTTTTGGTTTAGCAGGCGCATGATAGAACGGCGCATTCACCACAGACGCCAATCCAGAACCGGCTTTGACCGCTTCCCCTTCAAAAATGTGAATGTCTGGGTCGGGCCAATGGGCTAATGCACACCAGCGGGTCCCACGAGATTCGGCAAGGTCGGCAGTTAACACGACACCCAGATGCCACGCTTCATCATCAGGCGACCAGCCGATGACCACCTGTGCAATTTGCGAATAATCCAATTTGCCAGTTGTGGGTAGGCGACGAGTTGTGCCAAAACGAGGCGAATAATACAGCTCACTGTCATCGCTTGTCGCTTGCAAAAGGGCTTTCGGAGTACCATCGAGAGTCGAGACTAAACGCCAAACTTGGGATGAAAATTCAATCAGTAGATTTTCGGCGGCGGAAATTCGTGGCATACCTATCTTTCCCGATGGTTGACTGTCTGCTCTTATGCATAGCACAAAATGCCATTATCGCAAACTTCTAACGAAAATGGCATAGCCGAGTTGAACCAGAGCGCATGTTGATATATGGCTAGGTTGTCGCGGATTCTTGGGTTGGCTCGGCGAAAATAATACGCCCGGTGGGTTTTTGAATGAGCTTGGTCACAGAAACCGGAATGCGGTTGTTCAT
>JANQRM010000609.1 GCA_028284565.1 Anaerolineae bacterium
GACTCATTCAAGCACTAACCTGAAGGTCCGCTATGCCGTCCATTGAGGACATCAATCTGAAGGTGGTCGTACTCGACTCCGATTATTATGCATTGCAAGCGATTAATAGCTATCTGGCATGGGATCGTCGGACACGGGTCATGTTCTTGGCGGATTCGTTGACTCACTTGTGGGAGTATCTGCGCCAAACGCCCAATGCTGAATTGCCGGATGTGATTGTGATTGATGCGGATCATCTAGGTGGTGTGGATGGCTTGCAGGATACGCTCAATGAAATCTGGGATGTTGTGCCAGAGGTGATGTTCGTCTGTCTGGCACAGTTCAACAATCCTGAGCTTGTCCAAGCCGCCGCCAAAGCGGGTGCGCGCGCCTTCTTGCTGAAGCATGAGGTCAAATTGAATATTGCGTGGGCTGTCTGTTATAGCCTCGATCATGACTTTGTGGTGACTCCCGGCGTTGCCAGAACCTTAAATAACCGCTTTCGAGTGAGTGTGTTGCCTCCGCAACGTACGTATCCTGAGATGACGGAGCGTATTCGCCAAGCGATTAAGCTGTGTGTGATAGAGGGGATGCCAGCGCATCTGGCGGCGGATGAAATGGGCATCAGTTTGCACACGATACGAGGCTATATTCGAGATGGCTACCGTATCCTTGAAGCCTATGAAGATGACCACGAATACCCCATTGATATGACCCCACAAGAGCGTGCCTTCATGCGCTTTACTGCGTTGGAGACCACGAAAGAAATTTGAGTCATCGCTTTTTGGTTAGCGATTGGTTTGTCACCTGTTGGTTTCGTATTTTCCCGTCGCGCGGATGATTATGTTTTTCGACGGTTGGCAGGCGCGTTCCCGTTGTGGCGACGGATAAGGTTGGAATCTGGTTTGCATTTGATTTGCTTTCGTTTTACTGCCGGCGGTGCTAACTGTTTTTCAGCGGTTGGCAAGGGGCTTCCGCCACATCCCGCCATTTAGTTAGATTGAGGTTTGAAAGAGATTTATCCCCCTCCGTCTGTCTTCCACATCTTGGGTCGCTTGGCAACAGACCCTTCGACTGCGGTTCGACAGCCACCTCCCCCCTTCGCAAGGGAGGAATTGCTTATTGGCGGTGCTAACTTTCTTAGAGGAGGAACGAAGCGAGAAACTGTGACGCATTTCCCAGCCAATTTGCGCACGTTTGTCCAGCATCAGAACATACCGTGTAGGGGCGGTTCGCGAACCGCCCTTACCTTGCTTCAACAGGCATTTTGTCATTATCTCATCGTATCACAAAGCTGGTCCGAATTGGGATGCAAATGGCTATGCATTTGGCTAGGCATATGCATCATGAGATGGAACTGTGATGAAGTGCTAACCCTTCAATCTTTAATTGGAGATAATGTGCTGAAGGTAGTCTTGGATAAAGCCTGTACTTTTGTACAACAGGTTATCCCGAATATCCAATGATATGCGTGATTCGATAGCGCATAATTAACTTAAATGAGGGAATACATTATGCATATTTCCACGCTCAAGCTGGTTAGCTCCGATATTAAACGTAAACGAGAGTTTTTTGGTACTATTTTGAATGTGCCAATACTTGTAGATAATGATGAGGAACTCATTATTGTCATAGGGAGTTCGCAACTCAACTTTAAGCAAGGTGAAGTCGATGGTCATTATCACTATGCCTTTGACATTCCAGAAAATCAATTTGAGCAGGCTGTGACTTGGCTCGAAGCTCGATTAACGCCGTTGTATGATCGCAATGGTCAATCTGTTTTTTATCACGATAATATCAATGGCTATGCTGTCTATTTTAAAGATGGTAATGGCAATATTGTTGAATTTGTGGCTCGTTACCATCATCAGACAAATAACTCGACTCCTTTCACACAAAATAACCTCATTCGGATTTGTGAAATTGGTTTGGCAACCCCCGATGTCCAAAAAACTGTCGAAAGGTTGCAAACACAAGGCTTGAATATCGTTACCGGTGAGGGAAGTAAAACTTTTACGATGGTCGGTAGTGAGTTGGGAGTTATGATTATCGTGAAAGAAGGTCGCCACTGGATGCCAACTAATAATATTCCTGCTCCGATAATTCCTACTGAATTAACAATGCAAGGCATCCATCAATCAATTTCATTTGATGGCTTGCCGTATACTGTGCATCCGACTCAAGAAGCTTGGGCCTCAAATCTCAATAATTAAGGCTGTCCATTCCATTTTGGCTTACGCTGTAAATAATTGTTAAGAATTGCACAAAGGGCTTAAGCAAACCTGCCACAACATTCGGCTTTCGGGTATACTGCGCGATTATGGATGCTTCTGTACAGTTTGTCCCGATATTGATTGTGGGCTTTGCCACGTCGTTGGGCATGACTCCGATTACACGCCAAATTGCCATGCGGTTGGGTGTGGTGGCGATTCCGAGTAAACGTAATATTCATAAAGTGCATATGCCATTGATGGGTGGCTTGGCTATATATGTGGCTTTTGTCCTCTCAGTGTTGTTGTTCAGCCCTCCGCAGTATCTGCTGGAATTGGGTGCGATTGTGGCGGGATGTACTTTGTTGGCAATGATTGGCTTTTTAGATGACCGCAAAGACCTCAGTCCACGTATTCGGCTAATTGTGATGGGGTTGGCTTCGCTGGTCGTCGTGGTCGCTGGGATACAGATTGGAGTCTTTAATACGCCACTTCTGGATATTCCGATAACGATTTTCTGGATTATGTCGCTGATTAACGCCGTGAATTGGCTGGATAATATGGATGGACTCTCGGTAGGGTCATCAGCGATTGCGGCGGGCTTCTTTCTGTTAATTGCTTATACACAGGGGCAGATTCTCGTCAGTTTGTTGGCGGCGGGCTTGTTCGGGAGTGCGGTGGGTTTTCTGGTCTATAACTTTAAGCCATCGAGCAGTTTCATGGGGGATATGGGCGCATATACACTGGGATTCGTCTTAGCCATCTTGGGGATTAAGCTCAATTTTTCGAGTCGCCCGCAAGATGCAACATGGATGATTCCGGTGTTGGTGTTGGTCTTGCCTGTATTGGACATCAACTCGGCTATTCTCACTCGTCTCATGGAAGGGCGTAGTCTGCTGGAAGCTGGGAAAGACCACTATTCGCATCGCTTGCGGGCTGTGGGATTTGGTGATCGACAAATCTTATTTTTGCTCTATGGACTGTGTGTATTATTCGGTGCAATGGCGTGGATTGTGAGTGCATCGCCCCCGATGATTGCGACACAAATTGGGCTATTTGGCGTGGCATTGATGTTCGTGGTATTCGCGCTGTTTATGTGGATACGACGACGTTATCAAGGAGTAAGCAATGGATGATACCAAGCCGATGCAAGCGAAAGATATCGTAGAAGACCCTGAAGCGGTGTATCGCTTTGTCAATCATTATGTGCTGATTCAAGATTCTTCGATGCGCGGGACGTATACGAACTTGATTGAGGCAATTAACCTGATGGCAGAACGGGGTTGGGAAGCGGTGAGTCTGGCTGGTAATTCGAGTGGCTATATGTATGCCCTGTGTCGTCGGACAGATTTCAAACGGAAAAATGAGATGCATGGAGGTGAATAATCATGGGGCGCTGGATTAAGATTGTCGAGGATAGCGGGGTGACAACGGTGGTGAATGTCGATACGGTGACGGGCATCACGCATTATCCGCATCGCAATCCGCACCATAATATGTTCGAGCTTTATATACCCGTGGCAAAATCGAATTCCGTGAACGCGATAGTCCAGAAGGTTACAAAATTATCGAGCAGTATATGAAAGAACTAGAACAACTGGCATCTGCCAATCGCTGAGCCTTAATCACTGCACTGAAAGCCTGACTGCATTATGTTCGACGAAACCAAAGCCATCAAAGCGGGCGATCTTGTCAAAGAAGCTGATAAGGTCCACTTTATTGAGAGTCAGTATATTTTTTTAACGGATAGCTCCGCGAATATGACCTATAGTAATTTTATCCAAGCCATTAATTATTTAACGTCGTTGGGATGGGAAATCGGCAATGTCGTTGGAGGTCAAGGTAGCATGTATGTCCTTTGCAAGAATCCCAACTACAAACCCAAAAATGTGTCATAAATCAACCAGAAGGAGCCATGTCGTATGACGACAACGTATGCAGTGACGGGGGGGGCAGGTTTTATCGGGTCGCATATTGCAGCGCATTTGCTGAATGAAGGTCATGACGTTCATGTCCTCGATAATTTGCTTACAGGTAGACGCAAGAACATTGATTACCTTGAATCATTGGGGAAAAACCTGACTTATCATGAGGTGAGCATTTTGGATTTGGATGTTCTCAAACCGATCTTTGAGGGGGTAGAGGTCGTGTTTCATCAGGCGGCACTGCCATCCGTCCCGTTGAGCATTGACGATCCGATTGCAACGAACAATCACTGTGTGAATGGAACGCTCAATGTGTTGGTTGCGGCGCGTGATGCTGGTGTTCGACGGGTGGTGTACGCCGCATCTTCCTCGGCATATGGGGATGTGGAAGCCGAATCGACCCCTGAATCCTTTGCGCCACAGCCTATTTCACCCTATGCAGTTGCCAAGCTGACAGGTGAATATTATTGTCAGGTGTTTAATCATGTGTATGACCTTGAGACGGTGGCATTGCGCTATTTCAATGTGTTTGGTCCCCGACAAGACCCTAGTTCGCATTATGCGGCAGTGATTCCGAAATTTATTACTCGGATGTTGGACGGACAACCCCCCACGATTTATGGTGACGGAAATCAAAGCCGTGATTTCACGTATATTGATAATGTGGTGCATGGCAATCTACTGGCGGCGACATCGGACAAAGCCCCGGGTGAAATGATGAATCTCGCCACGGGCGGAAATATCAACTTATTAGAATTGGTTGATAAACTCAATGCAATATTGGGATTGGACCTTGCACCGATACATGATCCGCCTCGGTCTGGTGACATTTTACATTCTCAAGCGGATATTGATAAAGCGGGTGAATTGCTGGGTTATGAACCGATTGTGACCTTTGACGACGGACTTGCACGTACCGTCTCGTGGTATCAGAACAAGAACTAAGATGCGGGTTGTCCATCTTATTAAGGTGACGGGAATCTCTGGTGCCGAACGTCACCTGTTGATGCTCTTGTCTGGCTTACGCGAGACAGGAATCGACACACAATTGATTCTGTTGGTCGAGCCGAAGAATCCGGTGGATGAGATGGTAGAAGAAGCCGAAGAGCGCAACATTCCTGTGCAACGAGTCGTCATCTATCATCATCTGGATGTGACGCTTTACTGGCGATTGTGGCGACTCCTGCGACAACTCCAGCCCGATATTTTGCATACGCATTTGTGGCACGCGGATTTCTTCGGGATTCCAGCTGGACGTGTTGCCCGAAAAGCTACCCTACTCACCGGACGGCATAATGATGATGCCTTTCGCTATCGTCGTCCAGTACGCTGGATTAATCGTATCCTGTGGAAGTTAGTTAAAGGTGGGACGGCGATTTCCTCTGCGATACGGGATTTTTCGATTGCGATTGAAGGGGTGTCCCCCAATAAAGTGTCGACGGTGCGCTATGGGACGGAGCATGAATCCGTGTCGGCGGAGACGATCGAGTCGGCACGCTTGGCGATACGACGGGAATTAGGCGTGGGAGATGATGCGATTGTCGTCGGGATGGTCGGGCGATTTGTGGAGCAAAAGGGTTTTCTGTATGGGATACAGGGGATGGCTCCACTGATTGATAGGATAGAACATCTGCATTTGTTAATAGCTGGGGATGGCGACTTGCGGGATGAACTTGAAGCCGAAGCCAGACAATTGGGGATTCAAGACCGTGTGCATTTTCTGGGCTGGCGGACGGATATTCCAAGGGTGATGGCATCGCTGGATATATTCCTGATGCCAAGTTTATGGGAAGGCTTTGGGATGGTGTTATTGGAAGCAATGTCGAAGCGTGTGCCAGTGGTAGCGAGTGATGTAAGTGCGATTCCAGAGATTGTGGTTGATGGTGAGACCGGTCTCTTAGTTCCGCCCCGTGACCCGATTGCGATTACGCAAGCCCTCTATCCCCTGATACACGATGCACATCTCCGCAAGCATATGGGTTTTCTGGGGGAGTGTCGGCTGGAAAAAGATTTTAATGTGGAGCGGATGGTGAAGGAAACGATAGCGGTCTATGAGGAATGGGAGCAACCAGATGACTGATTCGCGTCAATTGGCACAAGCCACACTCGACGAATGGCAACCCCAAGTGAAAGCGGGTATTCCACCTTTGGGGATTGCGATGTTCAAAACCTACTCGGTTCCCTTGTTTGGGATACTCGCGGTAAGCATTGTTGCTTTTATTGCTAGTCAAGTACTGCCGGGGTTGTTGCTGGGTTCGACGAGTGGGAATCTGGCGACGATGGCGTTGAATCTGTTGGCAATGTATCTCGGTTGGCGTTGGGGTGAATCCCGTTGGCATGGGACAGGTTTGTTTGTGCTGTATTCTCGCAATTCCAAAGAACGTCGCGTACTCGAAGGGATGCTGAGTCAAGCGGATGATGTAGCTGGCGAGGAATTGGATGCTCAACGACTCGCCTATGTTCAATCGGCAGAACACTTTTTGACCTCGCTTGATGATGCGAACGCTTTATCAACGGAGCAAGCGTAGTGGTCAAGCC
Organism: Anaerolineae bacterium; assembly: GCA_028284565.1. Next base: position 6,653 of record JANQRM010000609.1, read on the forward strand.
AGAACCTGACAATTCGTTTCATCCGATGAGCCGAGCGGAATGGCGCGCGTGGTTAGCGGATAACATATGCGCGATGATGGTGTGTGGTTGATTCGCTATAAACAGTCGGCTGGCAAACCGATAGTGGATGTGGATGCCTCAGTTGAAGAAGCCTTATGTTTCGGTTGGATCGATAGCTTGCTCCATAAACTTGAAGATGAACGCACGATGCTCTACTTTGCACCCCGTAAGTCCAAGAGCAATTGGGCAGCCTTGAATAAGCAATGGGTCGTGAAGATGATTGACAGGGGTTAATGACGGATGCTGGGCTGGAAAAGATTAACATCGCCAAAGCTGATGGCTCATGGGATGCCCTCAAAGAAGTCGAAGCGTTGATTATCCCCGATGATTTGAGCGAGGCATTTGAGCAATATCCTAATTCACGCGA
>JANQRM010000616.1 GCA_028284565.1 Anaerolineae bacterium
TTGAAATTTGCAGAGGTCTTAGAACGCATTCTAGAAAATGTAGGGCATGTCATCCCACACGAAACCGCTAGTATGATGATTATCAACGAGGACGGGACAACTGAGTTGATGGGGGTGCATGTATCCGATGATGTTCCAGCACGTCGCTTGACTCGGCAATCTCATTTTTCAGCATGGGATACCCCGACCTTCCGCGAAATGATCGAGACAGAAAAACCCCTCGTCATCGGCGATACACAAACCGATTCGCGGTGGATAAAAGCTGATTATGATGATGGAACCTTGCATTCCTATCTGGGCGCGCCCATCTTTATGGATGAGGAGATTATCGGCTTCATCAATTTACGCAGTCGAGAGGTTGATTTCTTTACCGAGGACCATGTTCGTGTGCTACAGGTTTTTGCTAATCAATCCGCGTTGGCGATTCGGAACGCCCATGCCTACCGACAAGGACGCGAATTAGCACGAATGGAAGAGCGACAACGCTTGGCGCGTGACTTGCACGATGCCGTGAGCCAAACACTTTATTCTGCTAGTGTGGTTGCCGAAACTTTACCCCGCCTCATGCAGACTAATCAGGAAGCAGTACAAGCAGGCTTGGATGATTTGGTCAAGATGAATCGCGGGGCATTAGCCGAGATGCGTGCGCTCCTAATGGAGTTACGTCCCGATACGATTACCCAAACCACATTTCCCATCTTACTTCGTCAATTGGTCAATGCTCTACAGAGCCGACTCACAGGACAGGTGCAATTACAAATTACGGGACATCAACGCATTTTGCCTGAAAATCAACAAATGGCATTCTATCGAATCGCGCAGGAAGCCCTGAATAATATTGTCAAACACGCCCAACCACAATCCGTATGGGTAGCCTTTTCTGATAAAGATGATATGATTGAATTAACGATTCGGGATGATGGGCATGGTTTCAACCCATCGGCGACACCCGCCAATCATCTTGGACTACGCATTATGCGGGAACGAGCCAGCGAAGCCAATTTGCATGTCACCATTGATAGTGAAATTGGTCAAGGCAGTGTGATTCATGTGCAGTACCTTGGGGAAAGTATTCCATTGTGACAAAGGCTGACAAAATCCGAGTTCTCCTTGTGGATGACCATCAAGTTGTCCGTAAAGGCTTTGGTTTGTTTCTCAACGCCGCTGAGGACTTGGAATTGGCAGGGGAAGCTGTCGACGGAGAAGATGCTATCCGCCAATGTGAAGCCTTAAATCCAGATATTGTGTTAATGGATATGCTCATGCCCAAGATGGATGGGATGGAAGCCACTCGCATCATTCGTGAACGCTTCCCCGATATTCAAGTGATTGCCCTCACGAGTTTTCAAGATGATCGCAATTTGGTACAAGGTGCCTTGCAGGCTGGGGCAATAGGTTATCTTTTCAAAGACATTTCTATCGACGACCTCGCTGATGCTATCCGTAAAGCGCATAGTGGAACCCCCATCCTCGCACCAGAAGCGACACGTATGCTCATCCAAGCATCGACAGAACCGAAACCTCAAGATTTCAACCTGACAGAGCGTGAATTGGAAGTCTTAGAACTGCTGGTAGAGGGACTAAACAACGTCCAAATTGCGGAACGTCTGGTCGTCAGTCGGTCTACTGTCAAATTCCACGTTAGCAGTATACTCGGTAAACTCGGTGTTAGTGGTCGAACCGAAGCTGTCTCCGTTGCCCTCCAACACAACCTCCTAGTCAAGTGACCAGAGCAAAAACTATCCATTCAGTCTAGTAAAAACTATTCATCTCGTGGATGCCAAAATCCCTCATTTCGTGTATAATGTTAAGTAATATTATTTAATCTATATGATAAACATACGTTGAGGGGAAAACAAGTGGGTACAAAAATTCTCTATATCGAAGACAATCTTTTGAATCTCCGTCTGGTACGAAAAATCTTGTTACGGGCAGGCTATGAAGTCTTTGAAGCCTTAGATGCCTTGTCAGGGTTGCAAGAAGCGTGGGTCCACCAACCCGATGTGATATTGATGGATGTCAATCTGCCCGATATGACGGGGTATGAAGCCACCAAAAAAATCAAAGCCAGCGAACTCGCCAATATTCCTGTTGTCGCGCTGACATCCGATTCTAC
>JANQRM010000326.1 GCA_028284565.1 Anaerolineae bacterium
CTTTTCAGAATTTTCGAGCCACAGGTTGTCTCGATACCTTTCGTAGAGAGGACATCTTTAATTGCCAGTGGGATGCCCAGCAGGGGTTTCGATTCGCCATTTGCTCGTGCGTCGTCAGCCGAGACTGCCTGTTCTAAGGCAAGGTTAGCTGTCACAGTGATAAAGGCTTGTATCGTGTCATCGTGTTGCTGGATTTGGTCAAGATGCGCTTGCGTCAATTCAACAGAGGAAATCTCCCCTGCATTCAGCTTATCGAGGGCTTCGGTCAGTGTCAGTTGGACAAGTTCAGACATAAATGGCTTGTTCAGATGTTCATTTGAGTAGTGGCGATGAGTATAGCGGTTGGCATAGAAAGGGAAAAGTGGAAAGTAGGAAGTTAACTCGGACGGATGCTTCCTTCGGAAGTCTAATTTACAATATAGAGATAATCATCAGCGGCAAGCGATTTGTCAAAATGCATTTTATTGGAAACAAATGATATACTGGAGATGAACTTAAGGAACAAAAATGCGAAGCATATATTTGCTGTTTTTATTACTCATTATCATTCCCATTAACGCAAATGATCCTCTAATTAGTTCTCCATTTAAATCGGGTCCTTGGATTACCCGCGAGCCAGAAAATCCAGAAAACATTATCGAGTTTAGTTTTTATTGTCCGCCTGTCAGACCAAATGAACCCCTAGATTATTACAGAAAATCGCATCCTGTAAGTTGCACAATTCAATTTTGGGCAAGAACAGAATTATGTAATGGGGGACGCGGTCGGGGGCAAGTAGAAGATGTCTTGAGTACGAGTGGAAGTAATACCTTGTCCACTAGCATGATTATTGAATGTGTTCTTGGCGGTTTTGCCGATGATGATATGGTATTTGCAGTTGGAGTTGAATTCGCTTACATTGAAGACACTCACATCATAGTGGCATCCATGGCTGGCAAAGGCTTGTTGTTGATTGATATATACCATCGTTACAGTGAGGAAGAGGAACAAAAACGCGATGATACGGATACTGATGACGATGGCTTAAGTGACAGCGACGAGGTGAATGTCTACCGTACCGATCCATTAGTGCCTGATACGGACGGTGATGGCTTAAGGGATGGGGATGAAGTTCGGGGCATCACACATCAAATGACCATCGATGGCATAACTATGACCATCAATTTGGCAGGTTATGATCCAGATAATCCATCCTCACCCGATAATCCACATAGTCTAAATCCGCGATTGGAAGATGTTGATGGCGATGAGGTGAAAGATGGCGATGAGGTGAATGTCTACGGAACAAACCCTTTAGACCCTGATACAGACGGTGATGGATTAAGCGATATGCTGGAAATATATGGATTTGTGTTTAGCTTCAGAGCTTACAATAACACAATAAAGATAGCAGACCTAGCCGGCTATGATCCAAATAACCCATCCTCACCCGATAGTCCACATAGCTTGAATCCGTTACTTTCCGATACAGACGGCGATGGATTAAGTGATGGGGATGAAGTAAACAGCATTGAACATTCATTGCCTCTAGACCCTGATTCAGACGATGACACAGTTATTGATAGTGAAGATTGCAAGCCTCACGATCCAACAATCCCCCGTGCAGAGATTCCTTTTAATGGGATTGATGAGGATTGTGACAAACTTGATTTACCTAATCCTGAAGAGGATGATTCAACTCCGAACCCTGTTCCAGTGGAAATTCCGGATCCCGGTTTTGAGCCAATAACTCAGATACCTTGTCCTGGAACAGTTCCCCAGTTAGGGTGCATCATCGTGAATCCAATATCATCTAATATCAATATTGGTACATTAACGAATTCTGATACTTGTACGCTTACGATGACGAGGAGTGTCAATTTACGAGGCGGTCCCGGAACAAACTATCCAAGAGTTGGCGGACTTGAAATCAATGTAGAAGCGAACGCCAATGGGTATTACGATGCAACAGATGGGTATCGCTGGTGGCGGATGATTGATGATAAGTGGGTACGAGGCGATTTAGTGACCGCGTCGGACGTGTGTGAAGCGGTTACCATTGTGGATGATAGTGATATTGTGAGTGTGACTACTGTCAATGTGAGAGCAACCGTTCCGTGGGTTGATTCAGGTGTAACGTTTTCTGCTGGTCAATCTTTTACCATCGTCGCATCTGGGTTCGCTAATCTTTGTGGTGCAAATACCGAGCGTGACAACATTGCCTGCTCTCAATCGATTGTCAATGTCAATGTTGGACCTGAAGGTAACATGAACTGGGAAATCTGTAGCGGGCAATATGGTACTTGCCAACTTATGCCGGGACGCTATGCAGCACTAGTTGGGCGTGTGGGAAGTGGCGCAACATTTTATATCGGCTCTGGAGGAGATTTTGTTGCTGATGTGGATGGGGCGCTGCAATTGGGCTTCAACGACCACAAGTTCTGGGATAATACTGGATCATACACTGTGACGATTATGACCCCATAGTTGATATCGTTGTGAATCCGAGAGTTTTAGCAATGGTAATTCTATTCCCCTAGAACATGATACATTTACAGATAAAAGCCTGACAAATCATTCCTTGCTATGAAAACAGTTTGATTGGAAAATCGTTAGATTATGCGTAGCCCAATGCATAGCGGAGTGCAGTATCTCGCGCACGGTTTGCTTCCCACTTTGTCCTCATCCTATGATACGCTGATTATATAGTGAGTAAACCTACCACGTCTTTACAACCCTGAAAGCAGACACTCGACGGCTGAAAGTTCTCGGATGCAGATGCATAGTCATTTGCATCCCACTTTCACATGATTTTGTGATACGGTGAAATAGATTACTCAAAAATCCAATAGCTGACTTGCTAACTTGCACCTTAACAACCCTGATAGCTGACCTGCTGACGGCTGAAAGCTCAGAATCTGATGTCTGAACTCTATCATCTGAAATCTAAACCAAACCATTTTCTTACTTATCATTGGAGGTGTGGCAATAAACGGCAACAACTGCCTGCTCGCTTGCCGAAAAATAGTTCGCATTGCCGGCAATAAAAAACTAAACCAACTTTTCACAAACCCAATTCAAACGAAACGAGGTCACGAACAACTAAAAACCAATAACCGACCACTAATCCATCATGTCACAAAATCGCGTGCTTCCAGATGGCGTTTCCAGCTCCCATCATCCAGAATCTCGCCAATCGTTGCCACCACTTCTTGAATTTCATCGTCCGTATTATAGAAATGAGGTGCAATCCGAATCCCGGCATTCTCCCGATAGTCAATCTTGATATTGCGGGCAAGGAGTTCACGCGACACAGCATAACTTTCCGGCGGATTCAGAGTGACGGTTCCGGCTCGGCTGGCAGAAACACGGGGCGAAACGACTTCATAGCCCGCTTCATCGGCGAGGTCGATTAACAAGGATGTTTGTCGAATAGAGTTTTGTCGAATGTTCTCGACTCCAACTTGGGTGATGATGTCGATGCCCGGTTGAATGGCTTGTAGGGAGGCAATTCCCGGTGTGCCATTCATCAGCCGATAATTATCTTCTCGCCAATCCAGATGCTCGACATCGAAGCTGAAGGGGGATTTGTGTGACATCCAGCCCGTCACTCTCGGTTCAAGTGTGGTTAGCAAATCAGGACGCACATACATGAAGACACCACCTGTCCCACCACACATCCATTTGAGGACACCGCCGATATAGAAATCGACATTGAGTTCGGTGACATCAACCGGAATAATGCCGACGCTATGATAACCATTGAAAACAACCTGCGCGCCGACGCTGTGGGCTTTATCAACAATTGCCTTCGCAGGCATGATATAGGCACTGCGGAACAGCACATGCGAGATACTGACCAAGCGGGTGCGCTCATCAATCGCCCCCAGCAGTTCATTCGTGTCGATACCGATGCCATCGTGAGTCTTGACCATATGTAAGTCAATATGTGGAGGCAACCAGCGACGAAGTACATAAATATCGCTGGGGAAATCCATATCCGTGATGACGACTTTGTTTCGTTGGGTATCGCTGAAATCGAGTGCAGAAAACAAGATGCTGTTAGCAATACTGGCGTTCTGATGGACTAGCACTGTATCGGGATTCGCACCCATGAGCGGAGCAATCTTATTGCTAACTACCGCATTGAGGTCATACCATTCCTCACCCCACGCGCTGACCCCGTGCTCTGCCCACATATCAGCATAATGCTTGAGGCTGTCGTAAACGCCACGTGGCATCGCACCGAGTGAGTTGTTGATGAGGTAATTACAGGTCGAAAGGATAGGAAATTCATCGCGCCATTGGAGTAAGGTGTCCGTCATCTATATCTACTCAAAGTTTAGTTTGTCTGTATGACAGAGTGTAGCATAGAAAAATTAAGGCAGTTGATACCTGATCAAGATTTTTCCGTATTTTCTGAATTACGCAGGTAAACAAACCAATAAACGAGTGCCACCAATATCGTACCGCCGATGATGTTCCCAATGGTTACGGGGATGAGATTTTGGACAAAACTAGTGACCGATAAAGTCGAAGAATCA
>JANQRM010000658.1 GCA_028284565.1 Anaerolineae bacterium
AGTGTCGTTGCAGAAATTAAAGAGCGTTTTCGTGTGAATTTGCCCCTTGCCATCTTTTTTAAGGCATCCACTATCCGCGAACTTGCAAAGCTCATCCATGACGAAGATCAAGATAGTCTCGCAACCAGTACACTCGTAGAAATACAAAAAGGCAACTCAGACAAACCTCCATTCTATTGCGTACATGCCCATGGCGGACACGTCCTGTTTTACTATGATGTTGCCAATCATATGGGCAAAGACCAACCCTTTTATGCCTTGCAAGCCGTTGGTGTCGATGAAGACGAAGCCCCCTTACATAGCATTGAGGAAATGGCAACTCGTTATATAGCCGATATCCAACGAGTCCAACCGCAGGGTCCTTACTATTTAGGTGGAGATTGCATGGGCGGGCTTATTGCCTTTGAAATGGCTCAGCAATTACAAGCCCAAGGTGAAGAGGTCGCAACCTTAATTTTGGTCGATACCTATTGCCCAACCACACACCCACAATTGCGTCCCTTCATGAATAATCGGCTTTATGAATTCAGTTTGAAGTCACAACGTATCTTTGGCTATCATTTCAAGCGGTATCTCAACCTCTCATCTGAGGAAAAACGACGCTATGAGTCTGAGATGTTTGAAAAAATCAAGTTCAAAACGAGAGGACTATTCCACAAGTTTAACGGCAAGCAATCGTCATCTGACAATGGAGATAATTGGTCGATCTATGACGTTTATGCTGTCCATGACAAAGCAGTTGAATCGTACAAACCAATGTCATATGACGGTGACATCATATTAGTGAATGCCAGTAAGCATGTACCGGGTGTGATTTCAGACGAAAAGATGGGCTGGGAACCCTATGTTGAGGGTAGAATTCATGTCGAAGAGTTCCCCGGATACTTTAACACAGGCTTTTTTGAACCCTCAGTTCAACCGCTTGCACAAATCTTAAAACGATTGATTAATTGAGCAGGCGACTAACAACTAACAACAGTGCGACACCAGTAGGAAGAGATTCTTGTAATCTCTCCCTGCCATCAAAAGCTGATTCATTTCGCTAAGCAAGAGTAGTGAACACGTTGAGAAAAAAATAATGACCAACATCTATGCTGGTCAATCTTCGACTGCAGTTTAATTAAGTGGGGCTGGTGGGACTCGAACCCACACACCCGAAGGCGGTTGATTTTAAGTCAACTGCGTCTGCCAATTCCGCCACAGCCCCCGATCATGAATCATTTTACCCGCGAAATTCTCCCTGTCAACCGACTCCTAATCGCTACGCATCTGTTATACTATCGGCATATGAACATGGCGAAAGCGGAGATAGATGTTCCGACGGAATCAACAGAATGACCCCGAAGACGATGTGTTTATTGAATATGTCGAATTGCATGAGCGTGTGTGGGGCAATGACACCTATTCAGGTCGTCCACGATTGAGGGACATCCTCAAGGCTCCGGTGGTTGCCTTCTGGCAATCCAACAAACCCAGTGAAGGGCGCCAGATGATAACCCTCCACAATGACCTCGAAGATGTAAATACCTACATCTCGGCGATGTTTCTACACAGCCATACCCAACGCTTCAACCGCCGTCTTGCTCGTCTGTATGTAGACCAAAAGGCTGTTGTTGTCAGCGGAGTCCGCTTGGTGTTCCGCAACTCAGATTAAATCGAAGACAAAATTAGCCGATTATCTGTTGATAAACCCTCAGCATCTGCTCTCCAACCTTATCCCACGTCATGGTTTTGGCTTGACGATAACCGGCTTCACCCATTGCCTTTGCTAGTTCTGGATTTTGGAGGATGCGTAAAATTGCATTCGCAAGTTGTCCGTCAATATCCGCTTGGTCGATCAGCAAACCCGTGATTTCATGTTTGATGGCATCTTCCGCTCCGTTATTTGTCGTCCCAATAACCGGAAGTTTCGCCGCGCCTGCTTCTAAATAAACCAAACCGAATCCCTCAAATTTCCAGCCTGCATTCACCCCTGCCATCACAAAGACATCTGCCTTGCGATACCATTCCTGCTTTTCTTCCTCAGATACAAAGCCTAACAAACGTACACAATCGACGACATCCAATTGCTGTATCTCTGCTTGCACCTTTTGATAATATGCTGGCTCAACATCCCGCTTACCTAAGATGACACATTGCACATCAGGAGTCTGCTGACGAATACCCGGCAAAGCTCGTATGAGATGAATCGTTCCCTTCCGCGCTTTTACACCGCCAGCAGTGAGTATGAGTGAGCCTGTTTTGGTTCGAGGTGTTGACATATCAAATATGGAACTATCGACCCCGTGTGGAATGACAATCGGCTGGCTCTGAGGGAAGACTTCTTGAATCACTTCCGCGGTATAGTCGCTAACACTGATAAGCGTACTCCGTTGATATGCCCAACGAAGAGCGTGATTCATCGGGAAACGCGCCCACTCGTCAACATGCACATAACTCCCGTGAATCGTCAAAACAGATGGACGTTTGCCTGCGAGGAGTCTACCTACAAGGGCATACCATTCAATCGTGCTATGAATCACATCACAATCGCGTGTACAACGCCACATCGAAGGCAATGCTTGTATCATCTGCAAGAGACGAGACCCACCAAAATAATCTGCTGGAGGTAACAGTCGATGTTGTTCAAATCCCACAGCATCTGGGCTATCAACAGGCGAGATAATCGTAACTTCTGCCCCCGCCCGACGCACTGCCTGAGCCACTTCAAGGCTATAATGTGCCCAACCGTTGTTATGGCTTAATTCAGGGACGAGAAAAGCTATACGCATCATGATTAGACAACAAAAGGCATGTTACACACATGCCCTTCGCAATAATCGTTGGATGAACAAACTTTTTAGTCTTCGGCTTCGGTCTCTGCGTCGTCTGCAACCTCAGACTCGACCTCCGCATCCTCAGTATCAATATTATCGCCTGCCTCGTCAACAACCGACTCATCGTGTTCCACTATTACTTGGACAACTGGAGCATTTTTCGCTAACTTTCCCCAAGCCACTGCCGCCGTTGAATCGCTAGCAGAAACATGCGACTCATGATGTCCGCGTGTCCCCACGTACAAGACACCAATCACGACCAGCAAGTTAATAAAAATAATGATACCTAAAACCAATATTGAGCCAGTCATCCTCTGCTCCTCAGGTGGATTTCAATCATGTCTTCATTATGACGGATTCTATCGATTCTGACCAGTCCAGCATTGCAAGCCCGTTCAAAATTCGTTACCGTTATTGGTGGGGGTGGATGTGTCCCGGTGGATGCCCCAGTCTTCAAAATTGGTGGTCGGTAGCGCAGAGCTGGCGACGGTGGGTTCGACTCCCACGCACTCCCGTTTCATCATGTTATGTTAGATTATCCAATTGAGCCGTAGCCGCCGAAACCATCGCTTGATGTCCAATTGTCACAGCCATGTGAATTGCCTGTTGGAAATGCTCACGACTTTGATGCAGATTTCCCAATCCATAATTGGCTAACATCATGGCACGTACATTCCGAACAATTTGAGCCTGTTCAAGTGCAAGTTGATAATTTTTGTCAGCAGAGTCTTTATCATCCAGCATCCCCTGTACATCGGCTACTGAGATGGTTGAAAATGGTAAACAGACTTGATAACCAATGTCTTGACGCAATTGAAGTGATTCTTGCAGGTTTGCCAACGCACCAGCTAAATCACCCTCGTCTCGTTGAATAAAGCCAAGATGCCGGCTGGCATAAGATTGTTCTAGGGGCAAATTGTGTTGTTTCGCAAGCTGGTAGGCTTTCTCAAAATATTCTTTTGCCTGTTCAGGTTCTTTTCGGAATTGATGGATCAATCCAATGTGAAAGAGGTTAGTACTTTTTGGCGCAGGTGCATCCAATCCCTCTAATAGCTTCTGTGCCTCAGTAAAATGAGACTGTGCTGTTGTAAAATCATAATAGATGTTTGCCAACTGAATAAAATATTGTGCTTCGCCCATCAAATCATGTGCTTCAGCTTGTAAAAGGGCATCATCGGTTTGGAGTGCAAGGTCAAGGACATGCTCAACAAAGGGCAAGACTGTATCTGTGGATAACCCAATCAGAAACATCTGTTTATTGAGAAAGCGTGACTTTGCCAAGCCTAATTGCACATGCGATTGTCTTGATAAATCTTCATGTGGTAAGGAGTCGATTAGGGCTCCAATAAGGTTAATTGCAGTGCCGACCTTGCCAGCAAAATAGTAAGACTCAGCAATCTCACAAGCAACTAGAATCAAAGCGTTGAGATTTTGTTGTAGATTCATAGATTGAGTTGAGTGGTTATTGATTGAGGAGAGCGGGTAATGGGACTCGAACCCATACTGGGACCTTGGAAGGGTCACGTGCTACCGTTACACCATACCCGCAGAAGTCGGGGTACTCGGATTTGAACCGAGGACCTCTTCGTCCCAAACGAAGCGCGCTGCCGGACTGCGCTATACCCCGAACAGAGTTCATTGTACAGAGTTTAACCCCGCATGTCTAGCCATTGTTAGCGTTTCTTGGCAACCAACACAAATAGGGAATCATCTTGGGGTATGGTTGAACCCGTCAATGACGAATGTCGTTGAATATCTCCAAATCCGCAATCCATCAACAGTTGAACGTATTCTTCATGGGTATAGGCTTGCATCGAAGCCGACGAGAGCGTAACTTGATTCGTTCCAATATCAACAACGTAGTGACGCTTGACACAAGCTGACCAATCTTCCAGCCAAAAGTTCTCCATCAGGCAAAGATGGGGGGCATCCGAAAACAATCCCCCCTTTGATGCATACCACGAACGCCCACGTTGCCCGATTTGCTTTATAGCGTCATAAGGATGGGGTTCAAGAAGCAAGAGACCGCCCTCGGATAACGCATCATAGATTTTGCTAAGGATAAGACGCGCATCATCTGGCTTGAACACATTGAATTCACCAAAGATCAACATCCCCAAATCATATTCTGTACCATAATCAGCGGAACGAATGTCCGACTCAACGAAATCCAAGTTCGGATTCTGCTCTCGTGCATACGCAATCGAAGCAGGTGAAAAATCTATCCCACGACAAACATGCCCGAATGAAGAGAACCGTTCCACATAAAAGCCGGGACCACATCCCAAATCAAGGATGCGACTTTGACGACCACCCAGTATCGTCTCATGTATCCATTCCACCTGCTGGTCAATAATCTCAAAACGACGACTCGCAGCATTATGCGCTTGTGTCAAATGCTCCTTCAACATCCGCCGACTAAACTCAGGATCATTCCATGGGATAGTCTCGCCTTCTACCCACGGCTGTTTAGGTGGTTCGGATGAAACCATATCAGAAAGGTTCATAAATTGTCTCTACAGTTTTTTTGTATTCATAAAGATTATACCAAATAAAGAATCACTCGTGTCTCTCTAAGCAGACAACCGAGTGATTAGGTTAACTATGACTACAGAAGATTGATTTATTGAAGTTGCGCCGATGTCGTTTTAAATAGCACTTCGTTTACAATCACCCCATCCTCAATCTGGAAGACAGACACCATCCGTATATGCAATTCCACCGGAGCCAGCATATTTTGGCGCATATAGTCATCGCCTGTAAACGCCGTACCCTGATAAATATATTCCGCAATCACAACATCCTCACCAAGCGGAATCAGATTCAACACGTCGATCTCATCACCTAAAATATCACCAACCTCAGCAAAGTATGAGTGGAGTGCAGATTGACTCCAATCCTGTGTTGTTAGATATTCCGAGACGACTGCCACTGATGACTGACCCTCATTTGCCTGTGCCATACCCAAACTAGCGAACATCAATACAACAAATAACAAGAGTGTTTTGGTTTTCATGAGCTTCCCTATTGGCTAATGAACTGATACTTCTACCCTATCGACAAGGTGGTGGTAGAGTCAGTGACCAAAAGGCGTATTCGGGGTTGATTTTAGGGGAGTAGCTTGAGGGTTCGGGCTTTGGCAACCGCTTGAGTTCGATTGTTCACGTGGAGTTTGCCAAAAATATTGTTGTTGTGCTTCTTAACTGTCCCCAAACTGACAATGAGTTGTTGGGCAATTTCTCGGTTGGAATACCCTTCTGCAATTAGCGCGAGGACTTCCAATTCCCGTTGACTCAGCGGTTCAATTAATCCTTGATTGCCTTCACCACTAGCCTCTACAGATTGAAAACGAGCGATTAAATCCAACACCACAGCTTGCAAATCAAGCTGCGTTCCTGCATCCCAATATTGCTGATATGCCTCTTCACCGAGTTCAGCTTTCAATTTAGAGATACTGTCTAGGACAGGCGACCATGATTCGAGATACTTAGCATGAGTGCCGGGAGTAGTAAACGCTAAGGCAAGCAGTTGTACAGAGGCTTCGGCATCCCCTTCGTAAGCCAGCACCAATGCCGACGGAGGAAGAACTTGTGTTAAAAAGAGGTGTGAATAACTTGATGGGAGAGCTTCCAAAGCATTCACAAGATAAGTTTTCGCTTCGTCAAATTCCTCCAGACTACAATAGGTTAGACTTAACCCCATTTCCGAATTAAATATCGAACGCTTGAACTCCCATGATTCGGCTCGGTTATCGTGAAAAATCGTTTTGGCGCGCTGATAATCCCCATCCAACAGTGCCAAATAGCCTACATTCCGAAAGGTCCATCGCATCTCGTGCTTCCGTAGCCCTTTCGATTGCGCAATCAATGCGACAGCTTCTGCACTAAAATAGTGAGCTTTGGACAAATCACCCTGCAATCGCATTAAACTGGATAGCACCCCCCCACTGGCTATGATCCCCGGCGGCGCACCAATTTTTACTCGCAAATCATAGGCTTCTTGGATGTATGACTCTGCACCGTAGAAATCGCCTGTGATATCAAAACTCAAAAGCCCCAGATACTGATAAGCCGTAGCTAATCCACTAGTATGTTCAATATCTTGTGTCACATCGCGATGTAGGTGCCATAAACGTAAACTCTGCTCAGGTTCCAAATGTCGATGATAAATAAATGCTAAACAGCGATAGGCAAAAGCAATCATAAACTGATCGCCAACTGATTGATAATAGGCAAGTGCTTTTTTGGCGTAATCAATTGGGTCTGCTGAGATGGGATCAAGGATGTGGATACCTGCCAGATTCAGCATACAATCAGCTTGGTCTTTTTCTGTCCCAAATCGTTTGGCAAGTTCAAGGGCTTCTTCAGCCTGTGGACGCGAGTGGGGTGATGATTGTATTGCAGCGTGTTGATTAAGAATACGCGCCCAAATTGCAGGAAAAGCCTCTGAAATGTGAGGAGCCAACTGATCTCGCGCATATCGAAAGAATTCCTCCCCTTCCCACCAGCGATTCCGTACCGCGAAGTACAGTCGGAAGGCAAACATGGCATCCACAATCCATTCATAATGTCCCTGCTCCGCTCCCCAACGCCATGCAATACGAATGTTTTCCATATCCAATTCGATTTCACCCACTGCTTCTAATTGCCTACGCCCTTTGAGGTCAGCTTCCCGCATTGTGATAAAGTTCAGATAATACTGACAATGAGCATCCTGTGTTGTTATCTTGTCGCCACTCGCTTCGAGTTTCGCATTCGCAAATTGTCGCAAGAGTTCATGCATATCATAGCGACCTGCTTCACGAATCCGCAGAAGTGATTTATCAACGAGTGAGGACAACGTTTGTAGAGTGGCGTTTGTCACTTGTTGCGCCGCTTCGAGCGAAAAGCTCCCCCAAAAGACGGATAACTTCATAAAGACAGCTTGCTCTACCTCCGTAAGGCGTTCCCATGTATGCTCAAAAACCGCATGGACACTCCGATGCCGTTCCTTCACATTGCGGTGAGGCGATTCCAAAAAGCCCAAACTCTGTTGAATCGAGTTGGCAATATCCCCACACGCCAAATTCTTTAACCATGCCGTCGCCAGCTCAATGCCCAAGGGCATCCCCTCGACCAATCGGCAGATTCGCAACACACAATCTTT
>JANQRM010000007.1 GCA_028284565.1 Anaerolineae bacterium
CGCGATTAGCACATAACTTAAAAGACTATTTGATGTAGTTAGAACGACATGATGAAACAATTAGAGACCGGGATTGCTCGGTCTTTTTGATTTCAATTACTCTTCATCTATAGGTGGGACAAATTCGTGAATATGATGCTTGATAGCGTAGGCGGTGGCTTCTGCCCGATTCGATACATTGAGCTTTGATAAGATACTACTGACATAATTTCGTACCGTTCCCTCTCCCAAATAGAGCTTAACAGCAACTTGTCGATTGGTATATCCTTCCGCGACAAGCGCAAGCACTGCCATTTCTTGGGATGTTAAGTCGGCAAATGAAGACGCATTTTGCGCTTGTTGAGCTTTGCGCATTTCTGCGAATACACTCGCAGTCATGGCTGGGTCAAGCATACCTTCTCCCCGACTAACGCGCTCAACTGCTTGAACCAACTCATTATCCCCAATGCGCTTAAGCAAATAACCAGATGCCCCGGCCTGAATCGCTGCCATGAGCAATTCATCTTCTGCGTAGGATGTCAAAATAATGACCTTACAAGTTGGGACGTTTTCAGTAATTTCACGGCAAGCATCGATTCCAGATAAGCCCGGCATCCGGATATCGAGTACGGCAACATCAGGTCGATGTTGTTTTGCTAGTCGTATTGCCTCTTCACCAGTTCCAGCTTCTGCCACCACTTTGAACCGACTTTGTTGCTCCAAAAGCGCACGTAATCCTGCGCGAACTACGGCGTGGTCATCAGCAATCAGGATACGAACAGTCTGCGACATTGGGATAATCCTCAGCATGGCTGGTAATATCTATAAGTGTACCAGATTGGAACAGATAAAGAGAGCAGGCAATGACGACCAAAACCTTGCATCGGCTAAGTGAAATTGTATCAAGCATTATGTATGCGTTTTCTGCAGACGAGATTGAGACGATCTTACAACGTATCGCGCATGTTGCCCGTGAACTCACGGAGACAAAATATTCGGCATTGGGTATTCCGGATGAAGAGGGCGGTGTCAAATATTTCAAAGTATCGGGTATGCCACAGACGGAGGTTGATAAAATTGCCCATCCGCCAGTTGGAAAAGGGTTGATAGGGGCAATTATGCGAGAACGAAAAACGATACGCCTCGAAGCCATGCAAGACGACCCACGCTCAGTTGGTTTTCCTGCCCATCATCCACCGATGTACAGTTTGCTGGGCGTTCCGATTCAAATGGGACAACAATTATTTGGAATGCTCTATTTATGTGATAAGACGGATGGAAAACCCTTCACAGATGAAGACCAGATTTTAGTGGAAACATTAGCGACTTATGCCGCATTAGCTCTTGCTACGGCAGAGATTCATCAACAACAGAGCCAATTGCGGGTACTCCAAGAGCGAGAGCGCATAGGGATGGAGCTACACGATGGGGTGATTCAATGGTTGTATGGTATTGGGATGCAATTGCAACTTCTGCAATCCAACGAACCCATTGCCGGAGAAAGCCTTCAACCCATTCTCCAAAATCTCGATCAGATTATTGAGGATATTCGGGGATTTATCCTGCGTCTAAAAACATCGGACGAAACGTCTAAGACGATTCGTGAGACATTTATTCATATTCTCAAACGCCTGCATATTCCTGATAACTTGTATGTCATTATTGATGCGCCTGAGGTCATATCTCCCTTTGCACCTGCAATGTTTGAAAGTATTTGTTTGATTTCACAGGAAATTTTGAGCAATACAGTTCGCCATGCCAATGCCAGTGAAGTTGAAATGCATTTCACGATTAATCCAGCGGATTGCGTACTCACGATTCGGGATAACGGCATTGGCTTTGACATGAATAACCCATCATCGGGTTTAGGTCTACAAAACATTCATCATCGCGCCAGACGCTATGGTGGTGAGGTGTCAATCAATAGTGAACTACAAAACGGAACGGAAATCATAGTCCGAATCCCATTGTAATGTCCCATGTCTAGTGATGGATGTCATATCTTTTCTAGTACCTTCATTTAGGAGTAACCCACTATCCTGAATGCATACCTGAAAAAAGGAGTGCCATCATGTACGAAACAATTTATGTGCGCGATTGGATGACCAAAGAGGTCGTCACGGTAACACCGGATTCTCTCCTTGCTGAAGCCCATCAAATCATGAAACGCAATGAAATCCGTCGCCTTATTGTGATAGGTGAGAAGCAAGAGGTTATCGGCATTATAACGATTGGTGATGTGCGTCAAGCCAGACCCTCCGATGTCACAACACTCAGTATTTGGGAGATGAATTATCTGTGGTCGCAATTAACGATTAAGAAGATCATGACTCGCGACCCCTTTACAACAACACCCGATACGCCAATCATCGATGTTGCAGAGATGATGTACAAGCATAAAGTTAGTGGCTTACCCGTTCTGGATGACGGTAAATTAGTTGGTGTGATTACCGAGTCTGATATTTTTAAGATGTTGATTGCTCAACGGGGTGAAAAGGACCCATTCGAGATAGTTGCAACGAACCGGGATGATGCGGTGTCTCCTGCCTAAACTGAAGCCTTACATCAAATTCAAAATAGAGGCGCAATTTGCCTCTACTAGGAGTAGCAAATGAATGTGGTCGATATAATGACCCATGAGCCAATTACGACGCGCGTAGATACCAGTCTCGATAAAATTATGGATTGTATGGCTGAAAATAATATTCGTCATTTGCCTGTGATGAACCCAAGTGGGCAAATGGTTGGAATTATTTCGGATAGAGATTGTCGGCTGGCATCAAATTCGCCTTATTTGTCAAGAGAGTTTTGGAAAGCAAAACATGCTGTAAAGCAGTTAACAGCTTCTATGTTTATGACCCCTGCTCCGATTACCGTTGATTTGCATGCACCAGCGGTTGATGTGGCACGTCTAATGGTTTCTCATCATATTGGTTGTTTGCCCGTCATGCGCGATGAAACACTGGTTGGCATTGTGACGAGGTCTGATGTGTTGACGGCATTCATGCGGATGTATGAGTATTTCACTCACAACTCTGACACAGAATAGTCGCGTCTTGATATGCTTATCCTCATCCATGTATAGTATCTACAATTTAACCGTTTGATACATTCGCTGGATGCATGCAAAAACTCAATCTCCTTAATTTAGACTGGTCGCCCGATTGGTCAACAATAGTTGGTAAAAAACATCCCCTCATTGTTGAAATTGGTTTCGGCAATGGCGATTTTTTAGTTCATCTCGCAAAAACGAACCCAGACCACAATATCATCGGCTTTGAAGTCTCGAATCAGTCGATTGGCAAAGCGGAACGCAAAATCAAATCGAATAAGCTAAGCAATGCACGAGTGGTCCATGCACGTGGCGAATCGGCTTTAGCGCATCTGCTCGAACCTCAGTCTGTTACGGAATTTCATATCAACTATCCCGATCCATGGTTCAAAAAACGCCATGTGGGACGACGACTCATACAATCAGATACACTCGATTATCTTGCCAGTCGCTTAGTCGAGGGTGGATTGCTGTATCTAGCGACAGACATTCGTGACTATGCTGAGATGTGTCATGAATTGTTGAGCCGACATCCTGCATTAGACAATACCTTTGATATGCCATGGGTGGATGCAATCGAGGGACGAGTTATTACCAAATATGAACAAAAAGGTTATCGAGAAGGTCGCCCAGGACATTACTTTCGTTATCATCGGAATGCCGAAACGGTGCAACATCTACCAGTCATTAAGGACTATCCCATGCCCCATCTTTTCTTCAAGACTTCACTGTCGGCATTAGACATCGTTGAGCAATTTGAGAAACAATATCACAAGTTCGGAGATACACATATCACGGTGTTGTATGCTTATGCGAACCCGAAGACTGAATCCGTCTTGTTCGAGGTGATTCTCCTTGAGCCAACCATCGAACAACATATTGCCCTACTTCTTAATCAACAGCGTGATGGTGAGCAATACGTCCTGCAATTGAGTTCAATTGGTTTATCACGTCCGACACAAGGGGTGCATCAAGCGGTGGCATTCTTGGGGGATTATCTGGCGAGCCAACATCCAGATGCACAAGTCACTGACCGTAAGCTGAAAGTGGAATAAAAATCTAGGTCAACCTATAAGCCGCGTTCTGTACTCCAAATGGAGCGGGAATCATCTATCTAGGATGCCGATTACTCGACACCTCTTGCGGTGTACCCAGCACTTTTTGCGGGACGAACAGCCCCAATGTGCCTTATTTCACCTTGCTCCCAGTTGGGTTTACCCAGCCACCGACATTACTGTCGATGCTGGGGGTCTCTTACACCCCCGTTTCACCCTTACCTCACAAGGAGGCGGTCTGCTTTCTGTTGCACTCTTCCGTCGGCTTGCACCGCCCGGCAGTTAGCCGGAACCGTGTTCTATGGAGCGCGGACTTTCCTCGATAATCACAGGGATTACCGCGATTCCCCAGTCAACCTAGACATTGACATTATACATTGAAGCGTGAACCATTTATAGTGATGGCATGAAAAATGGTCTTCGTGATTGTGATGTAAAATCGAAAAGTTAATCGCCAGAGTAAGTGCCATAAATACGAATAGGTTGATTATTGAATCATTATTGATTCGACAATAATTTCTCGTGAAATGTGAATACAATATGAGGTTTTATGGGTGATAAAAGGTCAAAAAAGATGTGCAAGCGAGGGTTGAGGTCGTTTGCGAGGGTTTTTGCGATTTTTGTCCAGCGTTGTTTGCTCATTTTGGTTAAGAATCAACATATTTAGGGTTAGTAGTGGGTTAGAAATTCATCATGCTGTCTCTATGACTCGGTGGTGTGATGAGCGTCAGGTACTCGTGGGTGAGGTGTCTATTTACATCCACTTGGAAATCGCATACGCTAAACCTGTTTGAGCTAAGTCAGTTTTAGGATGTCTATGTCAGCACGAATGAAACGAATGGGACGCAGTTGGCAACGCTTTTTCTTGCAAGGTGATTTTGCTTTGCTATTGATTGCGACTGTGATTCTCGTCATGCCCGTTCTCTCACTAGATGCGGCTGGCTGGCCCCTTGCGATGCGGACAACCATTCCCGTATTGGTGATGAGTGTCGCCTTTGGCTTCATCCTTGCACGCAGTCAATACAATGAATTCCTCGCTCTGATCATCAGTGGGCTTTATGGGTTTGGTGTGGTCCTAGTTGTTGCGGGATTCAATGAACCGGGCAACGTTTTACAAGGTATGGTAGATGTCATTGTCCGTACCATTCGTTGGTCAATTGATGCCTTTGTTGGTGGAATCAATCAAGATAATCTCGTCTTTACGCTCTTAGTGTCGCTCTTGTTCTGGTTCTTGGGATACAATGCCATTTGGCATATGTTCCGCTTGGATCGGGTCTGGCGGGTAATTTTGCCACCGGGTTTAATCCTGATCACGAACATGATAGTCTATTCGGGCGATGTCTCCCTCGAAATTTATCTGATTGTGTACATCTTCTTCTCATTGATTCTGGTCGTGCGCTCTAACTTAGAAGACCGTCAATGGGAGTGGTACGTCAACGGGATTCGTGTACCCCAGCAAATCCGCCGACAATTCCTTTCAGTCGGGGCAGTGTTTGCAATGATTACTTTGTTGATTGCATGGGCAATCCCAACGAACAACGTTCAAGAGAGCCTAGACCGTTTCCAAACTTTCCTCCAAGCCGATCCCATCCAACAATTCAGTGAAATCTGGAATCGCCTTTTTGCACCAATTGAAAGCGAAGGTCCAGCAACAACTGATTATTATGGCGGAGATTTGCTCAATTTGGGTGGGGCAATCCGTTTAGGTGAGCAGGTCGTTCTACTGGTTGAAGCCCCTAATGTCGGACATCGATATTATTGGCGTTCTCGTGTATTTGAACGTTATGAAGAAGGGCAATGGTCGCCTTCGGCAAGCCTACGTGTGACGGATACGAATCTGCCACTGGATGTCAAACAGAATGAACAGACATTAGGTCTTGCTCGCCAACCGATTGAACAACGCTTTACTATTGGTACAAACTCATCGCGTCTCTATCACGTCGCTCAACAGCCGGATATTGTGAATGCAACCGGACAAATTGACCTGTCATATATTGATGAACCTGCCAATAACCTGATGAATATCTCAGTGATGCGTCCACTTCAGGTCTTGCGTCGTGGTGACACTTATACTGCAACCAGCCAACTCAGTGTGGCGACAGCTGACCAATTGCGTTCTGCACCGACTAATTACCCTGAATGGGTAACAGGGGCAAATCTCTATGTTGGCAATGTCAGTGGGCGCGTCTTGCAACTGGCACGCGATATTGTAACCGAAGCGGGTGCGACTAACCCCTATGATCAAGCGAAAGCGATTGAAACATGGTTGAGGGAAAATATCACCTATGATGAAACGATTACGGCTCCTCCGCCCAATGTTGATCCGATAGACTGGACATTGTTTGAATCACGACGAGGTTACTGTACCTACTATGCCACATCCATGATTGTCATGCTCCGTAGCTTGGGTATTCCCTCGCGCATGGCGGCAGGTTTCTCTCAAGGTGAATATGATGCCAGCACAGGGCAATATGTGGTGCAAGAACGTGACGCACATACATGGGTTGAGGTCTTCTTCCCTGGTTATGGTTGGATTGAATTTGAACCAACTGCTGCTGAAGCTCCATTGAATCGAGATGGGGATAATTTAGGTGATAATACACCTCAACAATCTGTCCCTATTCCGACGTTGACTCCCACTCCAACGTTCACACCGACCTTTGTGCCAAGTCCGACTCCGCAAGTGACACCGAATCAGCAACAACCGGATAATGCGCCCCAACCGACCATTACACTTACACCTAGTCCGAGTCCAACGGCAACGCCAGTTGTTGTCCCAACTGTTCAGCCTCCCATTGAACCGCGTTCTGAGTCCCTGCTTTCTTTCTTGCTTCCAGCTGTGGGGGCGGCATTGGTCATCGTGACCTTGATTATCCTCTTTGCGTTGATATTGCTGTTGCTCTATTGGTGGTGGGAATGGCGTGGTATGGGAGGATTGAGTCCTGTCGCACGGGCTTATGCGCGTTTAGAGCGATATGTGAGTTTGATTGGGATACGTA
Source organism: Anaerolineae bacterium (assembly GCA_028284565.1). Next base: position 7,086 of record JANQRM010000007.1, read on the forward strand.
CACGTAAAGAACAGACTCCTGCAGAAAAGGGAAAACAGATTGCGAGCAAGGTTCCCTCTGCCCAACGTCCAGTCAATGCGATTACCAAGATGTATACTGAAGAACGTTATCGTGGCAATCAAGACTCGGTGCAACGTGCACAGAACATGCAATCTTCTGATGTTGCTTGGTCTCACGCGCGGAAGAACATTCTCAAACGCTATCTCAGAAGGTTCATTCCCTTTTTAAGGGATTAAGTTAGATTGCACAACGAACCGGTAGGTGATTTGCCTGCCGTTTTTTGATTCTCATAAGTTCGGTATACTTAGCAAAACATGGGGAACATAGAGCCAATAGGAATATGAGATGCCCAAGAAAGTTGATATTTTAAGTAAAGAAGAAGTATTCAAGAAAGCCTTTTTTCGGATAGAAAAAGTACGGTTACGTCATGAACTCTATAATGGAGAAATGAGTCGTGAACTCACGCGCCTCAACTTCAATCGAGGCGATAGTGTTGCGGCATTGATTCATCAAACCGATGATGACACATTAATTCTAACGGAACAATTTCGTTACCCTGCCTACGTAAAGGGTGAAGGCTGGCTGGTGGAAGTGCCTGCAGGGACAGTTGAAGAGGGCGAAGAGCCTGTTGAGACGATGCACCGCGAACTTGAAGAAGAAATCGGCTATCGAACGGATGAATTCCGCCATATCCATACTTTTTTTGTGAGTCCGGGCGGTACATCAGAGCGTATTCATCTCTTCTATGCGCGCGTCGAATCCGAAGACAAAATCAGCAAAGGCGGGGGTGTCCCACTGGAAGGTGAAGACATCCGTGCGCTGATTATCTCGGTTGATGACGCACTGGAGATGTTAGAAGAGGGCAAAATTATGGATGCAAAAACGCTGATTGCCCTCCAATGGCTTAAATATCATCGAGATGATGATTAGTCGATTATTTCATCCGGCAGACTAAATGTCCCATCTGGATTCGATGGAAAATCGACTACTTGGACCACTGCTGTTAAATTAATCGGACCATACACATGGGGGAATAAATCTGTTTCTTCGACAGGGGGGGGATTATCAGGATCCGGATCGGGATGTGCAGGTGCTTCCCATACGACTTTTACATCGAGCTTATCTGGGGTAATACAGAGTAAGACCAAGTCTTGTTGCCCACGATAAAAGGCATTCGCCACTTTGATCACCTGTTTGGAAGTTGAGTTGTGGATAAAACCTTCTGTTTCCAACGATTCAGCGCGATAGTCACCACGTTCTTGCGCCTGTTGCCAATCGGAACGTGAGGTAATGTGGTAAATCATCAAACGTACCCTTTTTCGATTTGAGGTAGAATTGTCCAAATAATCTACCCAAGTGCAGGATAAAAACCCATGCCAGATATGCTCGTAAAACTCTATGAATTGCCACCTATTGAACCTGTGATTCAGCAACAAGCTCAACAGGGAATCGACATTCGACGAGTTTTGGTAGCAGAAAAACATTTTGTGGCAAAATGGGTTCGAGCAAATTTTAGCGAGCATTGGGTGAGTGAAACAGAAGTTGCCTTTGCTCATCAACCGCCAGCTTGCTTTATTGCTGTTCACGATGGCGAAGTGATTGGTTTTGCTTGTTATGACACGACTGCAAAGGGATTTTTTGGTCCCACAGGGGTCGATGAAAAGCAACGTGGGAAGGGCATCGGTAAAGCCCTACTTCTCGTTTGTCTCCATGCTTTGTGGGCTGAAGGATACATCTACGGCATTATTGGCGGTGCAGGACCTGTTGATTTTTATACCAAAGCTGTTGGAGCAACGGTGATTGAAGACTCTCAACCCGGAATATTTCGCTGGTTACTACGAGACAAAACTAGTTGAGTCGTTTCTTAGCTTCATAAACGACCATATTCACAATACCCATCAACCCAGTTCCCTTACCCATAGAGATGTCTTTTCCAAAGAGTTGAAATACAACTTCATTTTCGATAGAAGCTACTTGCTCTAATGGCATACCTGAACACGAATTCCCCAATATTCCACAGATCGCCATTGCCGATAACCCTTGTGGATTCAAGACATCAAAATAATAGTCGAGCGTCCCATCGTCGCGGTCAATCGCCCAGACAAACGCTTCCGATTCGCAAGCTGGAACGCGATGGGCTTCATCATAGGGCTTCGTTGCGATTGTCTCTGGAACTGGCTCAAATTCATCGGCAAGTTGAATTAAATACTCTGCTCGTTCATCGCGGGTAGTAATGAATGAAAAATCATCCAAGGTTTCTTGCAATTTTGCTGGAATATCTGCCATGTTATCCTCTGATTTTTAAGAGTGAAAATAAGGGCGAACTACTCTGTTCGCCCATTTGATGTTGTTCTTATTTCTCTATCGGGACACCGACACTGTTGCCCCATTCTGTCCATGAGCCATCATAATTGCGAACATCTGGGAAGCCCAACAGATATTGTAGGACAAACCATGTATGACTACTGCGCTCACCGATACGGCAATATGAGATCGTCGGCTGGCTAGGGTCTAAGCCTTGTTCTTCTTGGTAAATTGCACGTAAACCCTCTGCGTCTTTGAATGTGCCATCTTCGTTGGCGGCGCGTGACCACGGAATATTCTTTGCGTTGGGAATATGTCCGCCCCGAATGGCTCCTTCTTGTGGATAGCCTTCCATATGTAGCTTTTCACCCGTGAATTCTGCAGGACTCCGCACATCCACCAATTGACCGCTAGCTTCGACATGGGCTAGCACTTGCTGACGGAATGCCCGTACAACACTGTCATCACGTTCCGGTGCGCTATAGTTTGTTGGTTCGATTGACTGTTTCTCACGAGTTAATTCTCGTCCCTCATTTGACCATTTGAGTCGCCCACCATCCATGATTTTTGCATTTGTATGCCCGAATAATTCAAATACCCACAAGGCATAAGTCGCCCACCAGTTATTTTTATCCCCATAAAATACGACGGTGGTATGGGGAGTGATGCCAATGCGAGAGGCAAGGGCTTCAAACCCAGCTTTGTCGAGATAATCACGGCGTAAGGGATCATTCAAATCCTTTACCCAATCGACTTCAACTGCGCCGGGAATGTGTCCTGATGGGTAGAGCAGGGGGTCTTCATTGGATTCGATAATGCGAACATTTGGGTTTTCGAGATTACCTGCTACCCAGTCTGTCGAAACCAACTTGTCAGGCTGAGCATAACCCCGTTCTTCTATTGCAGACATTCATTGAACTCCTTTGATTGAATTGAGAAGTTAAGTAAATAAAAAGAGCCAACCGAGTCTCGGCTAGCTCATCCGTTGCATAAAGATTGTCTCACTCGGACAGCGTTCAAGACCTCGGCGTGGAATCCACCAAATTCATACAACACATACAACAGGTCATGAGTGAGCTTGTCTTCATAGCGAACACTCTAACATGCTGTGATTAATTCGACAAGAGATGATTTGAACAGCTCATTAATGAGCTATTTTAACCTTTATCCAATAGTAATAGCCCCTCGTCATAGCTTATGAATTAAGTTATGCTTTAGTGAAAGATGAGAAAATTTATAAGGAGTACCAAAGTGCTAGTCTCGATGTCCTTTTCCCAATCGTTCATCTATCGGAAATAGTGGGAACTCGCCCATCTTCTCGATGAACACTCCGATTTAGGAGTTCTGAAAGGACAATTGAATGTTTCAACAATTCGCGCCCTTGTCTGCGATGAGGGTGTTCCTTGTGATGCGCGCCAGTGCCTCGTTTCTGTTCGCTCTCAGTTTTACTGTGAATCTCATCTATCAAGTAACAGTCGTCGGGCTTGACCCACTCCAATTAGTGCTGGTTGGGACTGCGCTTGAAGTCACAGTCTTTCTCTTTGAAATACCCACAGGTGTGGTAGCGGATGTGTATAGTCGTCGCTTATCCGTGATCTTAGGCTATTTGCTCTTGGGGATTGCCTTTGTAATCGAAGGTTCAATTCCAATGTTCTCTGCACTACTCTTGGCTGGTTTTATGGGTGGCATCGGCTATACCTTCCTAAGTGGGGCAAGTGACGCTTGGTTAGTTGATGAAATTGGCGAGGACAAAGCACAGGATTCGTTTCTACGGGGTTCACAGGTTGCGCAACTCACAGGAATCATTGGTATTGTTGTGAGTGTGCTAATCGGTAGTGTCATAGTCAATCTACCAATTGTGTTTGCTGGTTTAGGATTCATTGGATTAGCTCTCTTTTTGGCAATGTTTATGCCAGAAGATGGCTTTACTGCCACGCCTAAAGCAGAACGTGAGACATGGAAACAAATGTGGACAACTTTGCGTGAGGGCATCACACTCATACGTTTAAGTCCCATTTTGCTCTCGTTAGTAGCGGTGGGCTTTCTTTATGGTGCATTCTCTGAAGGGTTTGACCGTCTATGGACAGCACATCTGCTTAACAATTTCACTTTCCCCTTCATTGGTGAAGTTGATGAAGTGGTTTGGTTTGGCGTTATCCGCATTGTCACCATGTTTCTGTCCATCGTTGCCCTCACGCTGATTCGTCGGAGGGTGAATCTACAGCACGAAACGACAGTTATCCGTACATTGATATTAGCCTATGCTGGTATTGCAATTGGCTTGCTCCTTTTTGCACAAGTTTCAATGTTCTGGCTTGCATTGATGGCTGTCTGGTGGATTCAAGTTGTGCGGACTGTAATGGGACCTATCTTCACCGCATGGATTAATCGGCATATCGACTCCAGCGTGCGGGCAACTGTGCTTTCACTTTATGGACAAACCGATGCCATCGGGCAAATCGGTGGCGGTCCCATCATTGGGGCGATTGGTACAGCTTCGACCTTACGAACTGCCCTCAGTTTATCAGCGTTGATGTTGCTACCTATTCTACCAATCTTGACTCGAATCAGCAGGCGGAAGACCAAAATCCTCGAAACTTAGGAGATATGGATAAAAAGGGGTGAATGAACTTGTTCGCTTCTCTAACCTCCGATTTATACAGTTCTGCTACTATCACTCAATCTTTAAATAGTGGAGTTCGATCATGAATGGCAAACGAGTGTTAGTCACAGGGGCAACCAATGGAGTTGGCAAAATTTCCGCTTTAGAGTTGGCGCGGATGGGGGCAGAAGTCATTGTTGTCAGTCGAAGTCAACAAAAGTGCCAAGCAACAGTTAATGAAATCAAACTCGAAACAGGCAATCAAAATGTCGAATATATGGTAGCAGATTTGTCCTCAATGCAAGCCATACGCGAGCTAGCCGATGAATTCCACGCAAAATATGATTCATTGGATGTCTTGCTGAATAATGCTGGCGGGTTTTTCAACAGCCGTCAAGAGAGTACCGATGGCTATGAATTAACACTCGCACTCAATCATCTCAATTACTTTCTGCTGACTCACTTGCTCCTATCTGACCTAAAAAATGCCGCAGAGACCAATAGTGAAGCTCGTGTTGTCAATGTCTCATCTGGCGCACATGAAGGGGCAAGAAACGGCATAAACTTTGATGACACTCAGCGAAAAGAGAGTTATTCAGGCTTTGGTGTTTATAGCGAGACTAAGCTGATGAACATCTTGTTCACCTATGAACTGGCACGACGTTTAGAAGGGACAAATATCACTGTCAATGCACTGCATCCCGGCTTTGTTAATACCGGCTTTGGCATGAATAATCGAGGGATTGTCAGCTTTTTATTGGGGATTGTTCAACGAGTATTTGCCAAGTCACCCGAACAAGGCGCGGAAACACAAATTTACCTCGCATCCTCGCCTGAAGTTAAAGGCGTATCAGGGAAGTATTTCGACAATATGAAAGCCGTTCAATCGAGCGCAATTTCTTACAACGAAGGAGTTCAAGCGCGACTTTGGGAGCTGAGTGGGGAATTAGTTGGTTTAGTGGCAAAGAACAAGGTGGAAGGTTAATTCGAGACTAAAAATGTATAAATTGTATAAATAAAAGGAGGATTAACTATACAAATCACCCAATTGTGATATAATACACAAGTCGTACAAACACAGTCGTTAAGGAGATAACACCATGAACATGGAAAACGACTATATGATATTGCAGTTAGCAAAGGCTCGTCAACGGGACTTTCTGGCAGAGGCGGATGCAGAACGCGAAGCCAACCGCAAAGCTCCCAACCGTGTGAGTCTTCGTCGCCCACTGTTCGGACGGCGTAACCGCTAAATTATCTCCTCGAATTAATGTTTGTGCCCTGATTTCTTTTATCAGGGTTTTTTATTTTTAGGGACGTTCCACAGAATATTTTTCACCTTCGGTCTGCGTTAAATCCACAACTACTTCAACACCACCAAAACCATCGACCAAATCGTGGGCGCGCACAGTCACTTGGGTGACATCATCGGGGATGGCAATATTCGATTGACTCCGTGTAAAGGGTTGTTCGGTCTCATGGGGATGTAAGAGTAGACGGGTAAAAGGCGAGCTAACATCTGGCTTTAAGACAGTCCCATCCGGTAACACAACATCCCAACCATCAGCATAGTCTTCCCAACCCGTATCAGGATGACGCACAGTCACATGAAAGGTCCACGTTTCATTTCCTTGTTGGATTGCGCGGACAAATTCAACATCGGCATCGGCATTGCTCATCGCTTCCTCCTCCAGTGGGTTAGTTTGGAAGGCTTCAAAAACCCCACAGCCCGTCATGAATATCATTAAAATGAGAGAGATTAAAAAAGTTTGTTGCATATCGTTCTCCTGTTTGTCTAAGCTTAGCCTACCGTAGAAGGATTATAGAATGATTATTAAAATGGTTGAGATTTGTCTTTCCAATCTTAGGTTATTCGATGCGTAAATGGTCAATTGTTAGTGTTGTGGCTATCATTGTGATTATTATCGACCAGCTCAGCAAGACTTGGGTGATCAACAACCTTGCGCTAGGTGAGAGTATTCGTCCCATTCCAGCTTTATACCCCCTCTTCCAAATCACTCGTAGCTTCAATACAGGTGCGGCGTTTGGCATCTTGCCCGACTCAGGCATATTATTCTTGATTTTGCCCATTATTGTGGTTGGCATACTACTTAATATGTTTCGCAACGAACCACCTGATTTAGTTCTTGCGCCCATTGCGATTGGGATGGTTATTGGTGGGGCGATAGGTAATCTATTAGACCGTTTCCAATATGATTTGGTGATTGATTTCATTCATTATCAAATACCAAATGTGATTTCTAATGTCTCAAATATCGCCGATCATGGCGTGGTGCTAGGCGTGATTATTCTACTTGTGGACAGTTGGTGGAGGGAACGACAAGGAGATAACCTTGAGGAAAATGAAAAGAGACATATCACTTGACATGCCTCTGAATAGCATTGTTTCTTTAGAGGTTGTACTCTAATTCAATCTCATCTCGTATGGGTATGCCATGCATGCCAACAATCGGAATTTGTGGCTTAATCCGTCGGGCTTGAGCAATTGCACCGCGATGAACCTGAACCAATTCATAGTCGCGCTTTTGCCAAAACTTGAGAGCTTCTAAATTATCATTCGTTGTAATCAACCAGATTCGTTGACAACCTTTTTCCTTTGCCATCTCCTTGACCGCATCGACCAAAGCTGTGCCAATTCCTTTCTGTTCATCAACACTATCAATTGTCGTAATCTCACATTCCTCATTCTCAATATGATAAGTCACAAGACCGAGTTGTTTAGGCTTTTCTTCGGCTTCTTCATCCTCATCTGCTTCGTCATTTTCCCTTTCTTCATCGTCGCCTCGCTCTGCAACAAAGCCTTCTAAGAGATGCCCATAGAGAGCTTTCCCCCGCGAGACAACCTGTGTTGTCCCCCAATGTTCATCTAAAAAATGTGCGACCCATTCGCGGTCTTCACGCCCAAGTGGACGAATGGTAAATTCGCTCATTTCCGCCACCTTTTTTGCTGTTCGTTCAATCACGCTAAAGAGTATAGCGCGTATCATGGATGTTGGGAAATAGTTCCACTATCTCCACATTTTCTCATTCGCGTTACAATCAGTGGGATTGGCGTATCTCTCAATGTAGTCAGGGGTTAGAATGAAAAATCCCATCACAATGGATGAGATTTAAGTGTCGGGGCGGCGGGATTTGAACCCACGACCTCACCGACCCGAACGGTGCGCGCTACCGGGCTGCGCCACGCCCCGAACATAAGTCAGAGTCTATAAGAAATCCAATTCACACACAAGAGCGAGTTTATGACCCAAGAACATCCCAATACCCTGAGCGACGCACTCCGATCACGTTTAAGTGGCATGCTGAATCGTATTGGTTTATCATTCCATCGACTCGGTATACATCCTGATGTTGTCACCTTTTTAGGCTTAGTTGTTGTACTCATCGCCGCGATATTTATTGCACAAGGACGTTTTTTGGTCGGTGGAGTGATTTTATTATTAGGCTTACCACTAGATGCAATTGATGGAGCGATTGCACGTGCCATGCAACGACAAGATAACTTCGGCGCAGTCCTCGATTCCACCTTAGACCGCTATGCTGATGGTCTGATATTAGGGTCACTCACTTATTATTATGCTGTTTTAGACCGTTTCGAGATGATGGGCTTGGCGTTACTGGCTCTTGTGGGGAGCTACTTGGTCAGTTATGTTCGCGCTCGTGCAGATGGCACAGATGTCATGCTCAAGGTGCGAGTCGGCTTGTTCACGCGCTTGGAACGTGTTGCAATAATTATTCTGTCTCTCATATTAAGTGTATTGATTATTCCCGAACTCCTAGATATTGGGGTATTATTACTCGCTATTGGCACGAACTTTACTGCAGGACAACGCCTGTGGTTTGTCTATAAAAATCTCAATAAATAGAGGTGACACTGTTATGGAGTTTACGCAAGAATATCTTTTATTAGGGGATACCATCCAAGTCCGTTATTACGGCATTATCATCGTCTTTGCTTTGTTGGTTGGCGCATTTGTTGCGTCAATTTTAGCGCGACGTGATGGACGTGACCCCGATCACATTTGGGGTGGCTTAACATGGGCGATTATCCCCGGCATCATCCTCGCACGGTTATGGTTTGTCTTCTTCCCGCCTGCGGAACTTATTGCTGGCTGTGCAACAGAAGACCCGAATGATATTTGTCAAAATGTCGCTTGGTTCATGGAGAACTTCTTCGATACGAACAACGGAGCAATTGCCATTTGGAATGGTGGTTTGAGCATCTTCGGCGCATTAATTGGTGGCTTGATTGGGGTATGGCTCTATCTCAGTTCTGCACACAACAAGGTCTACAATCTTATCACCTTGATTTTTACCCCTGTCCTTTATGTTTGGGGCTTCTTGACTTGGATTCCTCGCGCGTTGCAACAACGGGTGAATGGAGACGAGGTCACACCTTACAAATATCAACGCCCGCAGAGCGATTTCCCAGAGGAAGGCATGGCGATGGCTCCATGGCTGGATATTGCCGCAGTTGGTATTCCCATTGCACAAGCCATTGGTCGCCTTGCCAATTACATCAACCAAGAACTCTATGGCTCGCCGACGAATTTACCTTGGGGTATTGGCATTGATCGTGATCATCGTGTTCCTCCCTATCTGAATGAAATTAACTATCCAGTCGAAGGGGCGAATCAAACCCTGTTTCATCCATTATGGGCATATGAAGCTATCTGGAATATCATTACCTTTGTGATTCTCTGGATTCTCTTCAACAATCATCGTGAGAAACTACATCGCGGGGATATCTTTTTGCTTTATGTCATCTTTTATGCACCCATTCGTTTCTTGCTTGAATTCCTGCGTGTCTCACCTGCTTATCTTCCCGGTACATCGCTCAATAGCTCGCAAACCATCACTGGATTAGCCTTTGTGGTGGCATTGCTAATTTTCCTTTATCGTCATCGCCCCGGCACATCTATTGAGCGTGAGGACTTACAACCTGCTGTTGAAGTCTAGTCTAATTTCCTATACTCAAATCTCTGCCCCGATAGAAAGTTTCTGTTGGGGTTTTTGTTTTCTCATCTGACATCAACATACTTGGCAATCAGTCTGCGTTAAAATAAATTGTAATCTAAACTTTAATTGACAATACATCGAAAATCAATATATTAGAGATAGTGGTAATCAGGTAAAGAACGAGACACTATGATTGAAACACAAGGTTTGACCAAAGATTTTGGTGATTTTCGGGCAGTTGACAATGTGACGCTCAATGTCCAACCGGGCGAGGTCATGGCAATGCTGGGTCCCAATGGCGCAGGCAAAACGACAACGGTTCGTATGATGACTTCCATTCTTGCGCCGACCAGTGGACGCGCCCAACTCGCTGGATTTGATGTTCTCACACACCCAGAGGAAGTCCGCGCCCATGTCGGTGTTCTCACGGAACAACATGGGCTTTATGAACGGATGAAAGGGCTAGAGTATCTCGACTTTTTCGGACAAATTTACCATCTGGAGAAGCCTGTTCGGCGGCAACGCTCGCATGATTTGATGGAACGCTTTGGCTTATCCGATGCTTTAGATAAACGGTTGGGCGAATATTCTAAAGGGATGAAGCAGAAATTGGCATTGGTACGTGCCATGCTCCATGACCCGCCTGTCTTGCTCTTGGATGAACCGACTTCCGCAATGGACCCGCAAAGTGCCAAACAAGTTCGCGAAGCTATCCTCGAACTCCAGCGTGGTTCACGGACTTTCTTAATTACAACACACAATCTCACAGAAGCACAGATACTCGCAGATCGTATTGCCATCATTCGGCACGGACGTATCATTGCTAAAGGCACATTCGATGAACTCGCTCACCAATTTGCCAGCGAACCCATCATGGAACTGAAAATCAAAGGCGAACTCAATGGGTTGGCAGAGGACTTAGCCGAATTGATTACTGTGGACGAAGTGGGAACAGATTGGTTACGTTATCGCACGACTGACCCTACGAGCATTAACCCAGCCGTACTCCGACAAACCATAAAATTGGGTGTCGACGTGGTGACGCTCTCACAACTCACCCAATCATTGGAAGATATTTACCTCGAAGTCGTTGAAGAAGATGAAGCGAAGGAGTATCAACATGACAACAACCACTAAATCAACCACCGAACTTCATGCTTCATCCGTATCAACTCAACAGCCGACATCACAGGGTTTCCGCCAAACCATGCGGAATGCACTCATCATTACGCGCCGAGAGGTTCGTGATAGCTTTCGTGATTGGCGTATAGTCGCACCGATTATCGTCTTGACGTTCTTCTTTCCCTTCTTGGCACAAGATGTTGCCTCACGTTTTGCGGTCTTTCTGGAAGGTTACGGTGCTGAAATCATCGGTGAACGGACGATTCCCTTTCTCTTGATGATTGTTGGCTTTTTCCCCATTTCAATCTCTTTGGTCATCGCGTTAGAAACCTTCGTGGGTGAAAAAGAACGCAAAAGCCTCGAACCGCTTTTGAGTACACCCATGACGAACACTGAACTCTATATCGGCAAGACGCTCTCCGCGATGATTCCCCCCTTGATGGCGAGTTTTGGAGGAATGGTCGTCTATCTCTCGACCTTGCTGGGTGGGCAATTAGCGTGGCGACCTCCAGCGATGCTCATTGTTCAAATCTTCCTGTTGACGATTGTACAGGCATTGGTGATGGTCACAGGAGCTGTCGTTGTATCCAGCCAAACCACCAGCACCCGTGCCTCCAATCTCTTGGCGAGCTTTATCATCATCCCGATGACGTTGATCATTAATGGTGAAAGCATTATCATGTTCCTAGCCCCTGATGCCAATTCGCCCAGCGGAATAAGTGCCTTGTGGTCAATTCTGGTTGGGATGTTTGTGGTGGTGATTTTGCTTCTGCGTGTTGGAAACAGCATCTTCAATCGAGAAGAACTCTTAGGACGCACCATTGACAGCATCAACCTCCGTAATACGTTCCGCAAAGTTTGGCGATGGGCGCGGAGCAAGAATGATAAAGGCGTGATGGCGAGAGGCATCAGTGAATGGTATCGTCAATCCGTTCCTTATTCGCTTCGCAAACTCAACGCCCCAATGATGATTTCCGGTGTGGTCTTCATTGTTGCCTTTGGTGCAGGGTTGATTGTCGGCTTACAACCGGAATGGCAATTGCCCTTAGAAGACCAGAGTACTTTTAACCAAACACAAGACTTCTTCGAGAACTTTGTCAATGTGTCGAGTGAAGTGCGCCTCCAAGCGATTGGATTCGTGATCTGGCAGAATGCACGAGTGTTGTTGGCGGCGACCATCCTTGCAATGTTTACTTTCGGCGCGGCAAGTTTAATTATCTCACCAATTGTCTATGCGATATTGGGTTATCTCTTCAGTCAATTCATGGTTGCTGGTTTTGATTTAACCTTGTTTTGGGGAGCGATACTCCCACACGGGATTGTGGAAATCCCCATCATCCTCATTGCAACAGCCACTGCCTTTCATCTGGGTTCGACAATTACCAAGCCACCTGCAGGTTCAACAGTCGGTCATGCGTGGTCAGTTGCACTTGGCGATACCATCAAAATTTGGGTGGGGGTCATCATCCCCGGTTTGATACTGGCGGCACTTCTGGAAGTATTACTCACACCACAAGTTGTCGGTGCAATCGTCGGTAGCTAAGACGCGAGGCATAACAATGGGGCGAACTACGGTTCGTCCTTTTAAGTTACGAAGCCAATAAGGTCGCTACAAGGTGATTACGCTCGTTTGAATCATTGCTAAGTCGCAATAACAGTTGATGCCATAACCACCGTATTACCCCTTCGCGGAAAAGGACAAAAAAGCCCAAGCCGAGTCCGGTCTTCAAAATGACATGCGAAATATCATCAGGCAAGGATAAACCTTGAAAGATGACGGGCAGTACAAGGAAAAAGAACAGTCCGGCATAAGTATAGGTGAGCAATTGCCAGACGAGAAAACCACCAATGCCCGAATCATGGAATCACGTGCTGATTCATCCTCTACAACGGATAGCATTCCCAGTAGACTACTAAGAATAGTGGATTGCACATGGTCGATATAAAATGCGATGAAAAAGGCAATCGAAAACACATTAAGATAAGCGACCCGCACGTTAGCAATGTATGCTGATGGCATATAACTTCTATCACTAATCACTAATAAACTGACCAAAAAGCCAACCGTCAAGGTATTTAAAGCAATCGTCACAATCAGCCGAACCAGAAATTTCGTCCATAAGAAAGATGTTGCACGATGGAGATAACCCGTGCAAAATGCCCAGCTAGCGAACAACTTGCTGGCTGGCAAGACTCCATAGAGTTCAAAAGTGTTTTTGATTTGTTCCTGTGCAATCGAAGCCCGAATATTCACTGACCAAAACAAACCGTACACAGTATTCATCACGAGGACAATCAACAACAATAGAAGAGGCAACCAATCAATCGCCGTCACCCACATAAAGGCAAAGGCACACAAGATCACCACCCAGAAGAAGAGGAATCGTCCGGCACGATGAGGCATCTCACGGGATTGTGCTAACGAATATTGAAAAATCGGATGTTGGCGAGGTGGATGATTTAACGATTGCCAAATTTTGTGACTCAAAATCATGTAATAATGAAACCTTTTCAATAAACACATTGAGTTATACACCAAAGTTATAGAGTTTCCTAAGTCTAACAAATGAAACTCACCAGCGTTGGTGTATTAGATGTGACTATTGAACGAACTGAAAGCGACAATCATGACTGACTGGACAGATTCTGAACAACTGAAAGCCCAACAATATAATAATTCAGTCAACTTAGGAGCAAGGATACATCTTCACACGCTCTACAGCGTGGAAGAAATTGATCTCCATCATCGCTTATTCAACTATCTGCTAGAAGACCTGCCTCAATCTGCCAATATCCTTGAAGTTGGTTGCGGACGGGGTGATTTCTGGAAAAATAACATGCCTCGTATTCCAGAGAATTGGACAATCACGCTTACGGACTTTTCAGATGGAATGCTTGCGGATGCACGGACAAATTTGGGCGACCAAGCACGTCGATTCAACTTTGAAGTAATGAATGTACAAGCGATTCCATACGCAGAAAATGAATTCGACGCTGTGCTAGCCTACTTCATGTTGTATCATGTGCCAGACCGTGAACAAGCTTTCCAGCAGGTTCGGCAAGTGCTAAAACCAGAAGGCAAGTTTTATGCGGTCACATTAGGCAATGTTCATATGCATCAGTTTCGACATCTCGTAAAGCGTATCTTTGAAACGCATGACTCATTTGACAACTCAACATTGCCATTCAAACGTGAGAACGGGGTGGCACAATTGCAAACGGCATTTCGCCAAATCGAGACGATAGATATTGTCTCGCATATGGAAGTTACGGAAGTTGAGCCTTTAATAGATTATGTAAAATCCATGCGTTCATTAATGTCGATGACTGATAAACAAGAAGCACAATTTCGAGAACAAGCGCAACGAGAGATTGATGCAAACGGATATTTTAGAATTGATCGGCAGGTCGCATTGTTTATCGCACAGAGATGAGGTCACTTGAAGTTAGCTTTAGTCCATGATTGGTTGAATCAAATCGGCGGGGCGGAGGATGTACTTGCAGAGTTTGTCCACTTCTATCCAGAAAGTCCCATCTTTACGAGTCTCTACGCACCGGATAAGATGCCATCAGCGTATTGTTCATGGGATATTCGTACCCTGTGGATGGATAAACTACCATCTATCTATCAGAACCATCAACCTTATTTGCCGATTTATCCCTTAGCATGGCGTGGCTTAGACTTATCTGGCTATGATGTGCTTCTGAGTAACAAAAGCGGATTTTGTCATGGTGTGCAATTTGATGATTCCACCGTTCATATCTGTTATTGTCTTTCACCGACCCGCTATGTGTGGCAATTGGAACATTATCTTGCACGAGAAGGGCTAGGTAAAATCGTCGAGTTTGGCTTACGTCCTATGATTCGCTGGCTAAGGAAATGGGATTACAATGCCGCACAACGAGTGACCCATTTCATTGCTATCAGCACTGAAATTCAAAAACGTATTCGCACTTACTATGACCGTGACTCTGTGATTATCTTTCCGCCTGTTGAAACTTCCCGTTTTCAACCCGTGCCAAAAGACCATGTAGATGATTATTACTTGATTGTCTCTCGGCTGATTCCCTATAAACGTATCGACCTTGCCATCCAAGCCGCGAATCAATTGGGTGTAAAGCTCAAGATTGGTGGCAAAGGGCGAGACATGGACCATTTGCAAGCGATGGCGGGCGAGACTGTCGAGTTTCTTGGTTATGTAGCGGACGATGAACTACCTGAACTGATGGCAAAGTGCAAAGCCTTCTTATTTCCCGGCTTAGAAGACTTCGGCATTACGCCAGTACAAGCGCAAGCCTGCGGTCGTCCGGTCATTGCCTATAAAGGGGGCGGGGCATTAGATACGGTCATTCCCGGCAAAACAGGTGAATATTTCGAGGAACAGACTGTGGAATCGTTGGTTAACGTCATGCAATCCTTTGATGATACCCGCTATGACTGCGAAACCAATCGTCAACATGCCATGCAATTCGATTCGTCAGTATTCCAACAACAAATTACCTCCTTTGTGGAGGGGGCATGGATAGCCCATCAACAGAATCAACTATTTGATTGGGAGATGTCTGCTTCTTAATGGCAAGACTACCCGCACTCACATTTCCATGATAGGCTCACGTTTAGGACGCTGGCATACGAATAGGTGAATGAATGGAACTCAAACTATTTTGGCTGATGCTACGCCGTCGCTGGTGGCTCATCTTAATTCCAGTGGTTGTGGTCGCTGTCATTACCTTGCCAGATTTATTCAATCGTGATGTTACGGTCAGTGGAGGCTTCAACACCACTATCCGCTACAGTGCCGCCCAAGAGTTCAACCTGCCTAACCGTGATGGAGATTATCAAGATGTCTGGTTGGCATCTGAATTGACCGTCAATGCCTTCACAGATTGGGTACGAAGTAGCAGTTTTCTCAGTGAAATCGCTCTTGATGTTGGTGAGTCCATCGACCTTAATCAACTCGGAATCGCGGCGGATAATGCTCGAAGTGTGGGTGTGATTTTCCTCAGCTATCCGAGTGAAGACGGTCTGCAACAAATAGCCGAAACTGCCATCAATGTCTTGGTCAATCGCAATCAAGTCTACTTTCCCCAACTTGGCGGAGAACCTGCCCAAATCACCTTGTTGGATGAACCCTTGATTACTCTTGCACCCCCGCCCATTGTCAATCGCTTAGAACCGTTTATCCGCATAGGTATTGCTCTCATTGCTGGATTGATGCTGGCTTTTCTCGTGGAATATATCGATAAAACTATTTACAATCGTGATGACTTGGAATCACAAGGCTTTCAGGTGATTGCCACAATTCCCAAGTATAAAGACGCATAACGCTTATCCTTGTGGTACGGTAAATAGAGAAACAACACCAACAAGGAGATTCCTATGCGGAGATGGTTATTATCACTGTGCGCTCTATTCATTACGCTTCCCACTTTCGCACAGGTAGAGCTGACGGCTGAGTCATGGGAATTGGCAGATATTGCCTTTTTCTATCCATCCACATGGGACGAACCCTTCGCACAACAACGCAGTGGCTTTGAAACGCTCACCGTTGCCCAAGCCTTTGGGAATAATCCGCAAGCCCGTCCACCTGCCATCCCCTTCATACAATTTACGCTCATTCCCTTTGATGAATCTCCTCCTGATTTAGCTGCGACGCTCCGTGAAGCTGTTTCATTGACAGGGGTATCTGTTGAGGTTGAATTGCGTCGTACCTTTGTCGGGCAAGAGGGAATCGCAGTAACTGGCTCAAGTGAGGATGGTGTGTTTTATGCAGAGGGGCGTGCTGTCTTCTTGTCGGATAATCAAGTCTTGCTTATGGTCGGACGAGGAACAACAATCCAACAGGCTAGCTTTTCGACACTTTTTAATGTTGTCGCCAATAGCGTCGTCGCAGGCACAGACTCCGAACCAATTGCGAGTACCTACGGAGTCTTATGGCATACAGAACGCTTTCCCGGTGATGGTGAAACAGCCTTCTTGAATCTGCAAGGTCTTTCACTTCATGATGAACGATTGTATGCAGTTGATTCAGCAGTTGGCATTGTTGAGTTAGATAGCAAGACAGGGGCGGTCTTGAACATCACGCCCTTCGATTCCAATGCCCAGCCAACGGACATTGCTGTAAGGAGTGAAGGTAGTTATTTCATTTCGGATACTGAGTGTGCTTGTATCCGTATCTTCGACAACGGAGTATGGCAAGCCCCTATTGCTGGATTTGGCGACGAAGCTCCTCTGAACATCGCGCTTGCACCCGATGGCACACTCTATGCCACAGACATTGGTGATAATGGGGTGTTTATTCGTGCAATCACAGAGGAGACAGAAAATCAGCTGATCTTTGAAGACCCGCTTTTTGAACAACCTTTGTTAGATGTTGATTCCGGTGGCAATGTCCGCCTGCTAACTCAAGATGCCAGGATTTTAGCCTTAGAAGGGGTTGGTTTCTCGCCAATTTTGACTCTCGACCCCTTATTCCGCCAAGCAACTGCCTTTACTTTGGGCAATAACAACACGTATCTGGTATCGACGGTTGACGAAGGAATCATTCTCTATAACAGTGATGGGATAGAAATTGACCGCTTGGGACGCATTGTCCCCGCATTGCCTTTAGCAGGGGAAATCGTAAATCCAGCCGATGTCGCTGTTGCGCTTGATAGTACGATTTATTGGGCAGACAGCGATGGCAGTTTCGGCAATGTCACGGCGATGAGCCTCCAAATCGAAGGCGGACGTGTCGGGGCAACGACGTTATCATCCGGTGTTCCTGTGCAAGGCGCGCTCAGTGAATTAAGTCCTCAACAAGTCTGGACATTCGAAGCACAACAAGGCGACATGATTAGTGTCTTAGCTTCTGCAATCGGAGAATTCTCAGAACTTGACCACACACTTCGAATCACAGGTACAGATGCCAATGAGTTAGCGTTTAATGACGACCATGAAAGCGACCAGATAAGTAACCCCTCAGACTCCTACATTGAGCGATTATCAATCCCAGCCGACGGCACCTACCTTGTGACTGTCGAAAGGGTATTCGGCGACGGAGACTATCTGTTAGGTTTTACCAAAAGCCAAGCCATCGACCTTGAATCAGCCCTGTTAGAAGTAAACGGACGAATTTCAGATACCATTATTGCTGAATACTGGACATTTAACGGACGTGCCGGACAAGTCATTACTTTAACCATGCTCAATGTGGATGGGGATTTAGACACACTCCTCCGTATCCGTGACCAACGTGGGGAAATCCTTATTGAAAATGATGATGCAGATGACCCGGCTTTAGCGCAAGACTCCCAAATCGTTCAATTCCGTCTACCACTGAATGGCACTTACACAATCGAAGCCACCCGATTTGATGGCACAGGAGGCTATTCGCTTTTATTGGTTGTGACCTCATGACCTAAAATCTAGTTGGCAAATTGTATCCGTTGAATTGCCATTTCAATCCATGTCCGCAGGGCATTTAATTCCATAACATAGGCTTCCATCAGCAATTGGGTATGGGGCGAAACTGCGCCATGCTCTTCCATTGCCTTACGGATTTCGGATTGATAAAACTCAGTGCCAGTGCCAGCATAATTGACGGAATCCAAATAGTTGCTTAACCAAGCCAAGACCTCATCTTTCGTCAAGCGTTTTTCCATAAACTGAAACCGAAGTAGATTTATCTCTCGTTGCTCATAATAGGGACGCATCTTAGGAGCAATCCGCAACCAATCATCCAAAATTGTCGCACCAGCATCCGTTAAGGTATAGACTTTACGCGGACGGGTTTCATATTCAATTTCAAGGTCGCCGATAATCAAATCTTGTTTCTCTAATCGCTTCAACATCGGATAAATAGAACCCGGACTTGCGCTCCAGCTATACGCATCATCATCAAATGAACTCACAATATCGTAGCCTGATTGCGGTTGCAAGCTAATCAGGCCGAGGACAATATATTCGAGTGTGGTTAAATCTCTTGCCATATCAATTCGCTTCGTATTATTTCATTTCGATATATAAGATTATAGCCGTTTTCCGGTTTTTTGACTAGATTTATTAGATTTTTACACTTTTTTCTTGACAATTTAGCTAATTTCGATTATTTTAATTACGAAACGTAATAAGTCAATTCGATATACTACGGTGCGACTGAATTGGGGAGTATCATGAAACAAGAAATCTTAATCATCACCAATAATCAATTGAGTAGTTTGCCATACACAGTAGGATTGGCTGGGGATGGCTACAACATTATCGAAATCTCAACCTTTGAAATGGCGCGTATCCGTTTCAAAGCAGGGATGATTCCGCATCTCATCATCATTGATAACCAATCGTATGATGATTTGTCCGAATTTATCCACGATATGCATCTAACCTATGGGCGAGGGGCGATTCCAATTGTAGTCGTGGGCGCACCCTTAACCCAAGGCTTTGTTGTCGGAGCAAACTATTTCATACCGCGCCCTGTTTCAATCGACAATATGCGAGATACCGTCGAAGCATATACAGCATAGGAGTAGTGACAAGTGACCCAATATTCACACGCGATAGTCATCGGTGGAAGCATGGCAGGGCTTCTAGCCGCAAGAGCCTTAAGCGATACCTTTGATAAAGTATCAATCATTGAGCGAGACACGTTGCCAGAAAATCCCGATTTTCGTAAAGGTGTTCCACAAGCGCATCATCTGCACACGCTCTTAGCACAAGGCGAAACCGTATTAAGTGAGTTTTTCCCTAATATTACGCAAGAGATGGAAGAGTTGGGTGCGCTCTATATGCGCTGGGGAATTGATACGCCGACTTTGACCTCCAAGGGTTGGGTCAAACGCTTCGATAGTGGAATTGCCAGCCATACCATCACCCGTATCAAGTTAGAGTGGTTGGTCCGTCAGCGAGTCGGTCAATTACATAATGTCGAGTTCTGTTCTCAGATACAAGTGGAATCTCTCATTGCTGATGATAAACAATCAAAAGTAATCGGAATGAACATTCGCTCACGTCGGACACAAGAGACAGATAGCCTGTATGCTGACTTGGTGGTCGATGCCAGTGGGCGTAGCTCTAAAGCTCCTGAATGGCTGAAATCGCTCGGCTATGATGAGCCGGCAGAAACGATCATTAATCCCAATTTAGGCTATGCCACCCGCTGGTTTAAAAAGCCCGATGATATTTCCTATGATTGGAAAGCGATTGTCATCCAAGCACGTCCACAAGAGGGCTTACATCGGGGTGGGGGAGCAATGGTTATGGAAGACAACCAAGTAATCGTCACACTCGCAGGTGTAAATAAAGACTACCCCCCAACGGATGAAACGGAATTTCTCGAATTTGCCAAAAGTTTAGCCTCACCTGTTTTGTACGATTTGATGCTTGAACTCGAACCCACCTCAGCAATTTCGAGTTATCGTCGCACTTCCAATCGACAGCTTCATTATGAAAAGCTCTCGCGTCTGCCAGAAAACTTTATTGTGATGGGGGATGCCGCCTGTGCTTTTAATCCGATTTATGGACAGGGGATGACTATTGCCAGCTTAGAAGCCAAAGCACTCAACCAGATGTTACGAATTTACACGGACATGACAAAGCTCGACGGTTTATCAAAGGCTTTCCAGAAACGATTGGCAGAGGTCGTTCAAGACGCATGGATTATGGCAACGGGCGAAGACTTGCGCTTCCCAGAGACAGAAGGGTCAAAACCCAATATCATTGACCGACTGACTCAGAAGTATGTAGATGTGATGATTCCCGCATTCACAGAGGATGAAGTACTAGCAGCCGCCTTCCTCAAGACGATGAATCTCACAATATCACCGATAGCCCTCATGAATCCACGTTTGTTGGGGCGAGTGATTAAATTCCACTTGTCTCGGAAACAAGCAGATAATGTTGCAGATGTACCCTTCCAACTGATGGCAAATTAATGAACGAATAGGGTAGGGTCTTCCTATCCTGCTTCTCCTTCAGCAATCGGTTGTTTGTCACGCATTTCATTGTTATGGAAATAAACGGCAATTGCTAGTGTCCCGATACTAAAGACACTCCCAAGGATCACACTCACGAGAATCGCTTGCACAACCGAATTCCCTTGCGCGAAGGACATCATCATCATCGACACAATACTGCCAAAGACTCCACCTCCCGCGATGATACTAATCGGCAACCATTCCCGCCGCACCGCCAGATACATCCCAATGAGAATAATGGCAAAAATGGCGAAAAAGAGTAAGGCACTACCTTGCATAATGTCTGCTCCTTAATGATCTAATGTTCGTAAAACAGCACGGACAGGCGACCCACAAGCGAGGTCGAGTTTAAGGGGTAAAGCGATGAGTTCATAATCCCCATCTGGCACATCTTTTAGCATCAATTGTTCCAAATTCACGATTCCATGTCGATAAAGCGCATGATGGCAGGGCAAATCTTTGCTATCAAACGCATCTACCGAAGGAGAATCCAACCCAATTAACCGAAAATTCATCCCAGCTAACCAATCAATCAACTCCACACTGAGATAGGGTATGGTCTCTGCCCACTGGTTATCCGGCAAATCACTAACATGACTATGTATTAACAAGCGTTCTGCACCCACCAAATCCACATGCGAAAAATCTTCTGGGATTAATGCGCCATCTCGTTTATCAACCGTCACGACTTTTGCCCGTCCAGCATACGCATCCAGAGGCATCGTAGCAGGGTGATCACCCTCAACTTGGTAGTGAAAGTACGCATCGGCATGAGTACCCGTGTGTGCGCTCATCGTCAAGGTCATCAGATTCACACTATCTCCATTCACCAATTGCAAGATCGGCTCGACAGAATAAGGCGTGTCTCCTTCCCAAACCTGCAATGATGGCGATATAGTGCGGGTAATGTCGTAAATCATGACCTACAGAATCATCCGTGAATCTATCCCGTACAGTGTAACAGAAAACCCCGTTACTCAACCCTTAATGATGCGATTTCCTAACAAATCTTTGCAGTGACTAAACAACACCAATGTAGTCGTAAAATGCGGTTCAGTGGTATACAATCCACACGGATTGTGGTAGAGATGATTGGATAGAATGATGCGCTTCCTACGTTTATTAGTTCTTGTAATACTCTTAATTGGCATATCAACCGTATTTGGTCAAGAAAACCCAGATGGCTTCCCAGACCCCGATACGGTCACCATTGCGGGGACGATACAAAGTCAACTCGGCTGTGGAGAGAATTGGCAACCTCCCTGCGGAAATACCATGCTCACCTACGATCCCGAACAAGACCTCTGGCTTGGCAGTTTCGACCTAGAAGTCGGCAATTACGAATATAAAGTCGCACTCAATGGTGGCTGGGATGAAAACTATGGCTTAAATGCTGAAGCAGGCGGACCCAACATCCCGCTCGAAGTTGCCGAAGCTATGACCGTGACCTTTACCTATGACCACAAGACAGGTGTTGTCTCGGATAGTGTTGGCACTGCAGACATGCCGACTGTCCCTGAGGATACAAATGTAGAAGCTGTGATTCCTGATCTAGTCAACATCCCCGGAACAATTCAACCCGAAATCGGCTGTCCCGGACCATGGCAACCCGATTGTCTGGACACAGCCCTAGATTATGATGAAACAGGCGACGTCTTCCTACGCACATTTGATATGCCCGCTGGAGGTTATGAATACAAAGTCGCCATCAATGGCAGTTGGGCAGAAAATTATGGCGCATTCGCCGACCAAGATGGACCCAACATCATCCTCAACGTGCCAGAAGACCAATTTATAACCTTCATCTACGACCACAAAACCAACTGGATTTCTGATGATGTCCGTCACCTCATTGTCACTGCACCCGGCGACTTCCAAGATGAACTCGGTTGTTCAGGCGATTGGCAACCGGAATGCATGAGATCGTGGCTCCAAGATGTCGATGGAGATGGAATCTACAGCTTTACTACGAGTGACATCCCCGCAGGTGATTATGAAGTCAAAGTCTCAATCAATCGCTCGTGGGATGAAAATTACGGCGCAAATGGTGAACCCGACGGCGCAAATATTCCTTTCTCCGTTCCCGAAGACGGCACACCCGTCACCTTTATCTTTGACCCCAGTGTCAGTGCTTTAGTGGTGAGTGCAGGTGGAGCAGGCGTGTCTGAATCCAACTTGCGAGAAGC
>JANQRM010000038.1 GCA_028284565.1 Anaerolineae bacterium
GATGACGGAACCCGCTTCTAGGGCGCGTCCAGTTTCGCGTTCATAAACATCATAGACATGCCGTAAGCCATCTATATCGGCGACATTAAAGTAGTATTCGCAATGTTCGACCTCTTCGTTGAAGATCATGTCGTGATAGGTCACGCCTTGTATCCAATCAATGTCCCATGCGGATTCTTTATTTTGCAACGCCAGCACAATCCGCTCGATACCATAGGTAATTTCTACGGATACGGGGTCCAGTTCCATGCCACCGGCTTGCTGAAAATAAGTGAATTGGGTGATTTCTTGTCCATCTAACCAGACTTCCCAGCCGAGACCCCATGCTCCCAATGCAGGTGATTCCCAGTTATCTTCCACAAAGCGAATATCATGCTCGCGTGGGTTAATGCCAACGGCTTCCAACGACTTCAAATATATCTCTTGTGGGTTGCCGGGATCAGGCTTTAGGATGACCTGATATTGATAATACTTTTGCATCCGATTCGGATTTTCGCCGAAACGACCATCATCAGGACGGACGCTGGGTTCGACATAGGCAACGCGCCACGGTTCGGGTCCGAGTACTCGCAATAAAGTCGCCGGATTGCCTGTGCCTGCCCCCAATTGCACGTTGTAAGGTTCCCAGATGAGACAGCCTTGGTCTGCCCAAAATTGATGCAGTTTCAAAATCGCTTGCTGGAAGTTCAGTGGTTGCGACATAGAGCCTTTGCTATCGTTCAATTGCGGTTAAGATTGGTGTGTGGTGTATTATAGGACGTAGCCAAACACCTGACGAGGGGCGATGACTGTCGATACCGCATTACAAGCACTCATACTCAAACTCGCCAACCAAACGATTCTCGTTGTGGGTGATGTCATCTTGGATGAATATATCATTGGGCAAGCCACACGGATGAGCCGAGAAGCCCCGATTCCCATTTTGGAATACCAAGAGCGTCGTTATATTGCTGGCGGTGCATCGAATCCCTCCGCGAATATTGTGGCATTGGGGAGTCGTGCTATTCAAATTGGACTTGTGGGTGAAGATGATTCGGCACGGCAATTGAAGGCTGTCTTAGAAGCGAAAAACATCGACAAATCTGGACTCATTGCTTGCTCTGACCGCCCGACTACTGTGAAGGCACGCTTGATGGCACAGATGGGTTTACGCTTCCCCCAGCAGATTGCCCGCATTGATACGCTTTCTCGTGAGCCGATTTCTAATGCGATTGAGGCGCAGTTATTGGAAAAGACTACAGATACTGTTGAGCGATGTTCGGCGATTTTGGTATCCGATTATAATGGTGGGATGCTAACATCGAGCTTTGTCGAATCGCTTCGCAATCTTGCCAATCAACACGACAAGCTTATTTGTGTGGATGCTCAGGGACAGTTTGAGAAATATCAGGGGTTCGATGTTGTCAAATGTAATGCCGATGATGCACAAGCCTTCTTGCGTCGCAATTTAGCCTCCGATGCAGATTTCGCCCAAGCCGCTCAAGACTTGTTAGCCAACCTCAATATCAAGCAAGCGATGATTGTCACTCGCGGGAGTCATGGTGCAACCGTCGCCACAGCGTTGGGTGTTCATCATTGTCCGTCACCTCATATCAGTGATGTATTCGATACGGTTGGCGCGGGTGATACTGCCATTGCTGTTATTACGCTCGGACTCGCAGTTGGCCTCACACCCAGAGATGCGGTGATGCTTGCCAACTATGCCAGTGGAATTGTTGTCCGTCATTTAGGGAATTACACGCCCTCCCCTACTGAATTATCCGATGCTATTCAACGTGGTCTAAATAGAAAGCCTTAAATTATGTGGAATCCACCCAATCCCCCACAATTTAACCGTACCGTCTGGAAAATTGTGATGCAGATTCCAGAAGGCAAAGTGAGTACCTATGGGCAAATCGCCTCAATGATTCCTGCACCAGAGGGGTCAAATCCTGATGAGTACAAACGACTTGGCGCCCGTTGGGTCGGGTCTGCTATGAGACAAACCCCAAACGAACCGATCCCATGGCATCGTGTGATCAATAGTCAAGGCAAAATTAGTCTACCTGCTGGAAGCACCGGTGCAGAAACACAACGTCGTCGTTTGGAACGAGAAGGGGTTCAATTTGATGAGAAAGAACGGGTTAATTTCAAAATTGTCGGGTGGGACGGACCCTCGGAAGACTGGTTGGCTGAAAACGATTTACAGCCACCTCGAAGTCTGAATTAGAGAACGATATCTATCAGAATCGCCACAACTATTGGGAAAATGCCGATTGGTAAAACCCGAATCATATCTGTGTAGGCATGTTCGCCTGTTTCCATGACGCGGCGCGTTTCCTGCTCGAAAGACTGTTCACTCACGGAGCGTGCATAGACGTGTGCGCCACTGCGCGATGTTCCCCACGCTCCCATTTGACCATATGCCCCAATCCCTAAGACCACTGCGCCAACCAGCAGTAAACTCATTGCAAAATCACTCAGGCTTTGATACGGGAAGAACAAAGATGGAACCAGCGCAACAACAAAAATAATCACTTGGTAAATTACAAAGCGTTTTAAGTAGTGGATTTTCACCTGTTTCTCATCAATATCATGAGTGGAAGTAATCATTACAAATCCTCATGTAATCAAATCAGCGTTACTTCATTTTGAGTTGAGGAAACTTGCTTTGTCAAGAGAACCAATTACACTAACATGATTAGTTATGACCATTATTTGGATAGGGTGGGGGTGTATCACAGGGGTGGCGAGGGGTAGGCATGCCTCTTTTCTGATCGAGATTGAGGTAGGAACGGATCGCGTCTTCTCGGTCATAGGCAAAGCATAACGCTGCATAATATTGAGGGCGAGTCAAATTGGCACATCGCATGATTTCGTCTTCGGAAATATCCATCTCTTTCCAAAACAAAACATCTTGGACGCGCACATAAGTCCCAACAATATGCGGTCTGCCTCCACAGACGCTCGGTATTTCCATAATATATGCCGCAGTCACGTTATAGGCGGTCACGGGATCAACCTGCCCGTCCCTTCAGATTTAGCCTTTAACCACAAATTATAATACGGTTTACTATTATTCGTCATATAACAATAATGTAACGACATTAAGTTAAACGAGGTGAGCCAATTCCCACATCTCTTATCCAACGGCAATACAGTAATGATTAGAATTGGACATAGCTGTTTTCGGCGAGTACGAAGCGATGAGCATCAGGCATGTGGGTTGCTGATGTCACCTGAGCATTATCCGCTAGCAAACTGCGGTCAATGCGCCCACGAATATTTTTGATGACGCAATTCTTCATCACGATACTCGCTTCAATTTCACTACCTTCAATTACGACATCATCGCCTAACGCCGTATAAGGACCAATATAGCTGTTCTTAACCACCGTGTTTTCACCGATTATCACGGGACCGCGAATCACACTGTCGATAATCTGGCTGTTCTTACCGAGTATCACACGATGCGACACTTCTGACGTGCCGATGACCTGTTCACTTTGCTCGATTGGCGGTGAATACGGCAAATCTTCGAGAACCAATTGATTCGCCAAGACAATTGCGCCCGGCTTCCCCGCATCAATCCACCAACCTTTGAGATTGTAAGGCGCAACCTTGCCAGTATCTTCAATCAGCACTTGTATGGCATCGGTGATTTCTAGTTCATTACGCCACGAGGGCTTAATGCGACTGATGGCATCAAAAATTGATTTCCGAAATAGATAAACCCCTGCAATCGCCAAATTTGAAGGCGGGTCTTTCGGTTTTTCAACGACTCGTTTTATTCGCCCATTATCAATTTCAGCGATCCCAAAACGGGTTGGGTCAGGCACTTCTCCCAACACAATCGAGGCTTCCGCTTCTGATTCAGGGAAGTTTGTTAATAAGCCTTGCATTTTATCTTGGAAGATATTGTCTCCCAGAAAGACACAGAAAGGTTCATCACCTACGAATTCACGAGACAAGCCAACCGCGTGCGCTAAACCTTTTTGCTCTTCCTGCACAATATATTCAATATGGACACCTTCATTCGCGCCATCACCCAAGCGTTCTACAATCGGAGACTCCAGATTATTGACAACAATCCCAACTTCCGTTAAGCCTTCGCCCTTTAGCGTATCGAGGGCATACTGAATTAGCCACTTATTTGCAACAGGAACTAATGGCTTGGGCATTGTCAAGGTCACCGGACGCAAACGTGTTCCTTGTCCAGCGGCAAGTATGACAGCTTTCATCTACAATTTCCTCCAAAGTGGGTGAGTAGGTGTTCAAATATTGATGATTGGACGACATATCCCTATTTATACACGTAAATCCCTAACAGCACACTAACGCTGTCGGATTTTGGGACGTTTTTTATTGATAATTCGGGGTTGTTGCGCCCACTCCCAGACTGCATCAGCAATATCCCATACTGCATTCGGGCGGGCTAGTTTTAGCGAATTTGTCGCATATTTGTCTCGTTTTTCAGGATGATCAATGAGCCATTCTTGAACGACTTTGGCAACGGCTTTTGGCTTGGTCACTTTAACGCCCGCTTGCTTCTCCTCCACAAATTCGGCATTCCCATCTTCTTGACCGGGAATCGCACTGTTAATAATCATGGGGATACCCGTGAGAAATGCTTCATTGATGGTTCCCGGACCCGCCTTAGTCACCAAAACATGCGACGCTGTCATCAACTTTGGCATCTCATCATGATTACTGACAAAACCATAGATATGATGCGGATTTTGCCAATTATAGGCTTCAAGTTCTTCACGAATTTCCTTGTTGCGCCCCGAAATAATAGCAAGGTGACAACCTTTGACTTGCTTATCAATTGTGGTAGCTGTCTCAAAGAGATTCCCAATGCCTTCACTGCCAGCAATGAGCATTACTGTTGGCAAGTCATGTGTCCAACCCAATTCACGACGCGCTTGTTCACGGTCAACCACATTATCTGTAAAGTGAGGATTGACAGGCAGTCCTGTCACCTGCATCTGTTGTGGTCGCAAGCCCATCTTTAAGCCCCGTTCATACGCCACGTTGGTCGGAATAAAACATTGCTCGACATGACGGTCATACCAATAATAGGGTGTCTCTACAAAATCAGTCACAACCGTTAAAAATGGTGGGCGACGGTTAAAACTACGATAAGCGTACATTGACGGGCGTGTTACCACTGAATGGACAGACACCACGACATCGGCAGGGTGCTTCATAATCATTTGCTGCAAGTTTTGTTGATTATAAAAATAAATGAAGCGTCCAAAGAATTTGGCTCGTCGTCGTCCATGCGTTGTATAGTAAAGCGGTCCCCAAACCTTATTTTCGACCATTTTGGGGTACATCTCAGGCTGTTCGCTAAAGGGATATTTGCATTCACGGAAGACATCCACACTCTGAAACGCAAACTTGTCCTCGCCATAGCGTAAGCACAGCGCATCTTGAATCGCTTGGAACGCGGACCGATGTCCACCTCCTGTATTCGAGTAGAGGAAGAGAACCCGTTTTCTCATGATTCCGTCTCGGTGTGTACAATTTTCTTGAAACGTTTCATAAAGTGCGGACGACTTAGCATTACCCGACGCTCACACCCCAGACATTGAATCCCAATATCTGCCCCAATCCGATAGATTGTCCAATGGACACTGCCACAGGGATGTTTTTTCCGCATTTCTACCTGTTGTCCAATTTGTAACTGCGGATTCTTACTCAGCATATCCAATTAACTTCTTATATCTCATAAGGTAGTGTATGTTATAATGCAACGAAATGTAAGTGATGAACGGAGTCTCTCTTGTTATTCTTTTTAGGCACCAATGCTGATCCGATGACCTTGGTTGTCAATTTTATCGTTCTTGCCCTTGTCTTGGGCATTGGCATGACCGTTCACGAATTCGCACATAATTATGTTGGGCATCTTGCGGGCGATCCTATGCCAGAAAAGTTGGGACGGCTCACACTCAATCCCATGGCACATATCAATCCAATGGGCTGGCTAATGTTTGTCATCATTGGTTTTGGTATCTTGGGGAGCGCACCAATTTCAGCTAGCCGAATGCATCGAGGTCGCTGGGGTGCCCGCTGGGGTATCTTATTCGCCGTCGCCGCAGGTCCGATCTCTAATTTACTGCTTGCCGCGGTAACTGCGATTATTGTCCGTGTTTTGGGTGGTTCACTTGATAGCTTTCCCTATATTGTCCAAATTTTCTTTGGCTACATGATATTTTGGAATGTATTGCTCTTCTTCTTCAATATCATTCCGCTTTTCCCGTTAGATGGTTATACAATTATGGGAGCCATCTTGCCACCTGACTTAGCGACACGCTGGTATCGCCATCAACAAACCAGCTATTATGTCTTCTTAGGCATAATTTTCCTGTCGATTGCGATTAGCTATGTCAATTTACCTATTCCAAACCCCTTGTCACTTCTTATTGGTCAACCCAGTTTTGAGACAACACGCTTACTGGTTGGCGACAGCAACTACTGGACTTTAGTGACCACAATGTTCGGTCTATGATCGCAATTCGTCGTTTTCGGCAGGGGATACGGTCTTTATTTGTTTTCACCCGACACATTGACCATTCTCTTGCCGAGCAGTATTTGAATGCCAAACAACTCGCTTTATTCCAACAACTCTCCAGAAGTGAACAGCTACATTGCCTGAATGTACTCGGTGAAGTGCTTGCTCAACCGGATACCGCATCTCATGGCCTAGCCCAATCGGCTCTACTTCACGATATCGGCAAAATACGCTATCGACAGTGGACATGGCAAAAGACTTTTCGGGTCATTGTTGCTTCATTTTTTCCTCGTTTTGCGCATCAACTCAAGTTTCATTCATTGAATCCATTGACAGCCCCCTTTATCGTCGGGCATTATCATCCAATATGGGGCGCAGAGATACTCAAATCGTTAGAAGTATCCGATAAGGTTATATGGCTCACTAAACGCCATCACGATTCACTAGACCAATGGGTAAGCCACTCATATTTCACTGACCTCCAACGTCTACAAGAAGCAGATAACAAATATTGATGATTTGATGGTACATAAGGGTTTTATTACAATTTAACACTTGGACATAGCCGATTTGGGGCAACATCCACTATAGTTAAGCACAATTCATTTGATTGACGGAGCAATTCGCAGATGGCAGACCTCTCCATTGCAATACTAGGTTTAGGTAAATTAGGCACATCCATCGGCTTGTGCCTTAAAGAATATATGGCAAAGGGAGGTGAACATCGCTTCAACATAGTCGGCTATGATTCAAATGACGCACATGAAAAAGCCGCCGACAAACTCGGTGCAGTCGATAAGATTCAGCGTAAAATCTTCGATGCGGTGCGTGATGTCGATATTGTGGTGCTGGCTGTGCCATATGAAGATGTCGAATCTGCCTACCAACTCATTGAGCCAGATTTACGCGATGGCGTGGTGATTCTGGATTTATCACCGATTATTGTTCCCTCATTAGGCTATGCCAAAAAGTACCTAAAACGGACACATCATGTCGTGGGATTTACACCGATGGTTAATCCGCGCTATTTGTATGACAATGACAACGCAACAAGTTCCGCCGAACCTGATATTTTCCAACATAGCACGATTTATATCGCACCCTCTGTCACTTGTATTCCAGATGCCATAGACCTTGCCGTGAATTTTGCGGATATTTTAGGCGCAACATCGCACTTCCTCGACCCGCATGAGCATGATGTCCTGATGACCTATACGGAGTCCCTGCCCTCGCTGATTGGGACACTCTACTTTTTCAGTATGGTGCATAGTCCCGCATGGAATGATATGCAACGCCTGACGAATCCAGCATTTGGGGTCTTGACCCAGCACCTCTTCCACACGCATCCTGATGCCTTGCGTGATCAATGGTTATCTAACAAAGAGAACATCCTTCGCAGTCTGGACGACTTGATTCAGGGCTTCCAATCTGCACGAGAACGCTTTGCAGAAGAAGACTCAAAAGCGATTGAGGATATGGTGGTTGGCACAGCGGAGACCTATGAGAAATGGTACAACCTCCGCTATAACAATGAGTGGGACAGACCCAAGCAAAAGAAGATGGATGTGACCAGTAATTTCATGGGATCAATCCTTGGGGGCAAGCTCACAGACCGCTTCTTTGGCAATCAGGACGAAGATACGCAATAGGTGCAAAATTTGCAGAAATTTTACGCGCTCTCCGCTTTGGAGGGCGTTTTTTGTTGCAAAACACCCCGAATTTACACTTCGTTTACAAATTTTTGACAGATTCATCAAATTTATTTCCTACACTGCAGGATAAATCCACGTATTGAAAGCATGTTTGTAATGGAGGTAAAGATGAAAATTCGTGGAATACTTTCTATTGGTGTGGTTTTGATTGTACTGTTAACATCTGTTACTGGAATTAGTCTCGCACAAGACGAAATACCAGAAGCACGTGCCTTTATTGGTATTCAGTTTGATCGCGGTTTAGATGCTGTGACGGTTACTCGAATTTTACCGAACTCACCCGCAGATGATGCGGGATTAGAAGTTGATGACATCATCACAGCAATTGATGGTGAAATAGTGACGAGAGATACCATTGCTGAAGCCATCTCGTCCTATTCTCCTAATGACATAGCCACCTTGTCAGTCTCACGCGATGAAGAGGAAATCGAAATCGAGATTACCTTTGGCGAAGCACCTCAATCGAATCGCCCAATTCGGGACAACTTCCCCTTTTTTGGTTCCGACGAGTTTGGCATTGAATTTGATGGTGAGGTTGCAACCGTAACGGAACTTTCTGAAGACAACCCGCTGTATGAAGCAGGTTTACGTCAAGGGGACATCATAACGGCTGTCAACGGCGATGACTTAAGCCAACTCGAATCCGCTTTTGAGTTCAATGCAGATGACACCCTTACCTTGACTGTAGAACGGGACGATGAATTGCTAGATATAGACGTTCCTGCTGAATTCGCACCAATGTTTTTGATTGGCATGCTCAGTCAACGCCCATTTGATTTTGGCAGTGGACAACTCTTCCCCAATCGACCAATCACGCCAGATAACTTTGGTGGCAACCGTATTCTATTGGGTGTGCAATTTGTGACACTAGATGAGCAAACTGCCCTGCAATATGACACGGAACTCACTGACGGAGCCTATATCACCAACATCCTGCCCAACTCACCAGCTGAATTCGCGGGCTTGCAAGCAGGTGATGTCGTACTGACTGTCGATGGCGATATTGTGGATTTTGAACGCACTTTATCTGATCGTATCTTCGCTTATGAATCCGGCGATATGATTACTTTAACTGTCCAACGTGGAGATGAGATAATTGAAATCGATGTCACTTTGGGCATGACTCCTGAGCAAACCGATTTGATGACTCTGTTCTAATGGTTACTCCCTTGTCTACCTTCCCCTTCAGAGGTAAATGAACAGACGACTCGGTTTAACTTCCCCATTTTTAACGCTCGGCTTATGTCGAGCGTTTATTGTTGTGGAGATTCAAGGCAATACGGAGCATAATACAACGATGAACCCATCAATCCTCATCACTGGCGCATCTACAGGTATTGGATTTGCCTGTGCAGAATATCTTACTCAGCAAAATATGCATGTTTTTGCAGGTGTACGCAAAGAACAAGATGCTGAAAATCTCCAAAGTGAAATCGGCAATTCTGTAACACCAGTGATGCTTGATGTCACAGATACAGAGTCGATACAGCAAGCTCTCGCAATCGTAGAAAAACAAGTGAATCACAAAGGGTTGACGGGGTTGGTCAATAATGCAGGTATCGCTGTTTCCGGTCCCGTTGAAGGTGTGAAAATCGACGATGTGCGGCGACAGATGGAAGTCAATCTCATTGGGCAAGTTGCTGTGACCCAAGCCTTCTTGCCCTTGATTCGTCAAGCAACAGGGCGGATTATCAATATGGGGTCGATTGGTGGACGCAGTTCGACTCCATTTTATGGGATATACAGTGCATCAAAATTCGCCCTAGAAGCCATCACGGATTCTTTACGTGTTGAACTTCGTCCTTGGGGTATTCATGTTGCCATCATTGAACCCGGCGCGATCAAAACTCCGATCTGGGATAAATCAGAAGGCGTCTCCGAACAGTTTACGGAAGCGATTCAAAGTCTTTATGGTAAGCAACTCGATCAGATGGAAAAAATAAACCGCAGTCTCAATAAGAATGGAATCTCGACTCAAGAAGTTGCTAAAGCGGTTCATCATGCGTCAACACACCAAAATCCTAAGAATCGTTACATTATTGGGAGTGATGCAAATCAACGTGTCTGGATTGAGCGTCTGCCAGATCGCTTACGAGACTGGCTCTTTGCGCGAGTATTCCATATTCCAAATTTCTAGAAAATGTGGCATGTTTCACCGATTTGATTAAGATATCCTGTTGGATAATCCATGAGCTATAAACAACAACTGATTGATAAGATTGAATCACGGACTGCAATACTGGGAGTCGTCGGTTTAGGTTATGTTGGTTTACCTCTCGCTGTTGAATTTGCAGAATCGGGTTTTGAAGTTATTGGCTTAGATGTGAGCGAAATGAAAGTCGCTGAGCTCAATAAGGGTATGAGCTATATTGGGGATATTCCTACTGAGCGGCTGAAACCACTCGTTGAATCTGGTAAGTTCAAAGCCACAACAGATAAAGAAGATTTACGGAAAGTGGACACCATTAGCATTTGTGTTCCGACCCCGCTTCGCAAAACCAAAGACCCCGATATGTCCTTCATCATTCAATCCATAGACACAATTGCAACGATCAGCCATCCGGGTCTACTCGTCGTCCTAGAAAGCACTACTTATCCTGGTACAACCGAAGAAATCATCGCACCCAAGTTGACGGGGCGAGGTCTAACAATAGGTGAAGATGTTTTCATTGCCTTCTCGCCAGAACGGATTGATCCCGGCAACACCACCTATCAAGTTCGGAATACACCCAAAGTGGTTGGTGGCGTGACTCCTGCCTGCAGTGAGGTTGCTAAAGCCCTTTATGAAACAGGTGTAGATCATGTTGTAACCGTTGGCTCTCCCACCACCGCAGAAATGGTCAAACTCCTAGAAAATACTTTCCGTGCCGTCAATATCGGCCTCGTGAATGAAATGGCATTGATGTGTGATAAGCTCGATATAAATGTCTGGGAAGTTATCGAAGCCGCTGCCACCAAACCCTTTGGCTTCATGGCATTCTATCCGGGCCCGGGTCTTGGTGGACATTGTATCCCAGTTGACCCCCACTATCTTAGCTGGAAACTCAAAACTCTCAATTACAACGCGCGCTTTATCGAACTTGCCAGTGAAATCAATACAAGTATGCCCTACCATATTATCGACAAAGTGGGTGATGCTCTAAATAATATCGAAAAATCCGTCAAAGGGTCCCGTATCGTATTGATTGGAGTTGCTTATAAGCCGGATGTGGATGATGTCCGTGAAAGTCCTGCGCTAGACATTCTGCATCTGCTCAAAGAAAAAGGTGCCGATGTCGTTTATCATGACCCCTATGTAGAAAGTTTACGTCTAGAAGATGATGTCGTCCTTAAATCAGCAGCCTACTCTGCTGGCTTGTTGAATAATGCAGACTGTGTCGTGATTGTCACGAACCACAGTGAATACGACTGGCAACATATCGTTGATAATAGCAAGTTGATTGTCGATACTCGCCGTGCAACGAAATCTGTCCAGACCAAAACACCCATTGTCCTACTCTAAAGTAATTAGCGATTGGGAGTTCTGAATTTGTCGGAATACCTCAAATCTTCTATACTCATAGTCTCTTGATAGACCGTCAATCTACGGATTTGGAAAATGGCAGAACTCCCTATTCATCTTCAACGCTTAGAACCCCTTAAAGGCGCATTAGACATTATTCGCTTCTTGGGATCAAGTGACTCTCCTGCAGATGCCGATACCATTTGCGATAGCCTTGAC
>JANQRM010000039.1 GCA_028284565.1 Anaerolineae bacterium
TTGTTGGCGGTGTTGAGCAAGACAAATTCGACCATCGCATCCGAATAATCGTCACAGTCCCAATCACGGTGGGCTTCCATTATCTCCATCTCGACCTGATAGGAACTCACCGGACTGGCTACATCCCGCACAAGTAATTCACTGAAGAATTGGTTCATGCACTTGAGCAAGCGATGATTGGTGCGGAAGGATTTGGCGAGTGGGATGGATTTGCCAACGCTAGTGTTTGTCGAGTCGATTTGTGACTTCACTCCATTAAATACACTGACATCTGCGCCACGAAATTGGTAGATGCTCTGCTTGGGGTCGCCAACGACGAAGAGTGTCCCACCTTGATTGAGGTCAGCTAATCGCTGGATGATTGCCCATTGCGCACTATTCGTGTCTTGGAATTCATCGACCAGCAGATGCTTGAATTCCGCATTACGATAACGCGAAGCCACTTCGGGATGTTGAAGCAATTCGACGGTGCGTGTCTCTAAATCCCCAAAATCGAGGACACGAAGTCGGTCTTTGGCTTGTCGATATTCAAGTTGTACTCGTTGAATGAGTGAATGCCAGATGGGAAGCAACTGAGTCGCTTGTTCGTCGAGGTGATTGGGGGGTTCGCCAATGGCTTTGCGGATGGCTCTCGCGGTATCTCGGATTGCTGAGAGGATCGCTTTGGCTTCTTGTCGAATCTCCTTGCCACCCCATTGTTTGTCGCTTCCACCAACCAGATTAATCGCGGAAAATTGCTCCAATAGTTGATTCAGTTCATCCCCTTCATCCGACGCGAGGTAGGCTGTCACCGCCGACTCCGTTGTTGTCCACATTTGGTAAGTGCGGTCATCGGCAGGAATACCAGCAGGGGGTTGCCAATCCAACATCGCTTGTAGAGCAGGATGTTTTTTGTAATCGGCTAAAATTGCATCTCGAAATGTTTCCCATTGCGTTTGCCATTCCCCCATCAAGTCTTCAGGTAAATCGGCAAGTTGAACATCCATGAGGGAAGAATCAGTCAACACATTACGAATGAGGAAGGCATCATACTCGTTAAAGAGTTTTAGGTCGCGCGTAGTGGCGTTTCGCAATACATCATCAACAACCGTTTCGAGTAAGATGCCCGCATCAACAGCTTCTATCACGTCAAAGCCGGGGTCAATGCCAATCACAGATGCATTAGCACGGAGGATGGTAGTGCAAAGTCCATGAATGGTATCAATGCGTGCGCTGTCCATTTGTGTTAGGAGGGTTGCCCAGCGTTGGATGTCGTGTGGTTCGGTAGCGGATTTGAGGGATTGCTCCAATGATGAACGCACCCTATTCCGCATTTCAAGGGCGGCTTCACGGGTGAAAGTGATAGCGACAAGTGAACTCAGTGACCATGTGGGATTGACCCTGAGCAGATGCAGATAACGCTCGACAAGGACACGGGTTTTGCCAGAACCAGCCCCCGCGACGACGATGAGGTTTTGCTCCGTGTTGGTGATGGCTTCGTGTTGTTCTGGTGTCGGCTGGAGCATTAGGACGCTCCCCGTTGATTATTCGTCACTCGTATCCGACAGAGTTGGAAATAGGGGCAATGTTTGGCACAGCGTCCATTTTCGAGCTTGGAAGGGGCAACGGAGAAGTCGCCTATTCGTGCAGAATGAATGTGTTGCGCGAGGTGTTGCTTGGCTGTGTCGAGAACCGCTACCGATTTATCGTCGCTGAGGTTAATCATGCCACTCGTTGATAAGTTGCGGATGTGCCAGAAGAACCCGCCTGCGACAGTTGCCGAGACATTGCGTTGCTGAGTAAAATCGCGCAGAGCTTCGATATAAACGAGCATCTGGAAGTTACGCCCAGCGGTCAATTCGGATGTGTCGATTTTGGCAGTTCCAGTTTTGTAATCGACGATGATGAGCTTGTCCCCAACTTGGTCAACACGGTCGATCTTGCCCCGTAGTTGAATCATTTCATCATTGGGAAGTTGAAGTTGCGCCTGTGTACTGCCCATGCCGAAGCTCACTTCGATGTAGCGAATAGTGCGTTTGCCCTCCCCATATGTTGTGAAGGGATAATTGGGTGAGAAGTCATTTTCAAGCAAACGTTGTAAGCGTCGTCGAATGACATCTTGCTCGGAATTCCAAGTGACGGTCTCGCGGAAACCATATTCTGCTGGGGCATTACGGAATTCCTCATCTGCCATCTCGTGCAGAATGTCAAGGGCTTCATCACGAAACTCATTGGTGAAAGCGAAATCAGGAATCTCGGATAATTCTCGGTAGGTCTTTTCTAAGATGTGATGATAAAGCGAGCCACTTTGTAGAACATCCATACCCTCTTTGGGTTCATCAAGGGATTCCAAGCGAAGTAATCGGCTGGCAAAGAAGCGAAAGCCACATGCCCCATATTCATTGAGTTGAGATGCACTCCATTTATGGGTTGTATCTAATTGCTTGGCAACATTAGCGATGAGGTCAGGATGTTTGAGGCGACCACTATATTCATTAAAGCGTTGAGTTTCATCACTCCGTTTTAGTTCGATGGTGCGTCCTTGTGACACCTGCTTCCATGCGGATTGCACCTCTGAGTCAGTCAGAATCCAGTTGCGGGTCGATAAGACGGCTTCTGCTTCTCCTGCGTCTTCTTGATTGAGTCCATCTGCAACGGCAATGAGCATCTCCTCTTGGGAAGCGACGCGTTCCAATGGAGGTAATTGTCCAGCTTTGAGTTCAGTGAGGGTGGCAGTGGGACAAAGGGAACGCACGGCGCGCCACAGGTGACTTTCTATCCACAGCTTGCCTTCACGGACGGTTGGACGGGACAAGGTGAGCGATTGTCGAGCGAGGCTGATGAGTTCGTAAAATAAGCCGGTGTCATCCACTCGTTCCGATAGCTTCTCGATGTTCATGCCTTTGCTGGCGAGGGATTCGCGTTCTGTATCGAGGTAAAGTGGGTCTTCTGGCACTTCCGCAGGGAAGATACTTTCGGATAAACCTAAGATGAAGACGTGGGGATGGGGCAAACCTCTGGCATTAGTAGCCGTAGTGACAAGCACTTGGTTGGTGCGTCCGACATTGGGTGGAGTCTCAGTATGGCTATCGACTGCGAGTTTGAGATCACGATAGAAGCTGTCCCAATCATCGGGTGATGCGTACTCCAATTGCTCTGATAGGAACGATTGTAAGCGGACGAAGCCCTGTAGAATCTGCTTGAGATTGTTGAGTGCGTTGATGTCTCGACGACGGATGGCATCGGGGACATCGGGATGTTGGATGGATTGGGTGATATGAAGCGAATAACGATTGAGGTCACCCAGTTGCCAATCATCAGGGTCTTCTTCGGGATTCTGGATGACATCATGTCCGATGAGGTCTTCTATCCACAGCACGCGGTCTGTTATGGTTTCGTGTTGATGTGGCGTAATCCCATTGAGAAAGTCTTCTAAGCTGAGAGAAAGTTCGTCGGCTTGAGCAACGGTTAAGAGTGCGGGGCGTTCTTCTTCGTCATTCCAACCCCCTTTGGTTGCCCTTTGAATCTCCTCTTGCCATGCATGTGCATCGCCCCCTGTGAACCTGCCTTGTATAGTGAGCGTGTCGAGCAAATCCACGGCTTCGTCGTCGAGTCCGGTGGCTTGAATATAGGGTGAACGCAAGATATCCAAAACCTCTCGGCGACGGAAATTAGGCGCAAGTGAAAACAGTCGCATGACGACTTCTATCATGGGATTACGATTGAGGCTCTGCATGTAGTGCATGAAGAGTGGAAGTTGAAACGTCTCTTGGAAGGTCTGGAAATGGGAGGCATAGCGTTGCCAATCACGCAGGGCAACGAGGATTTCATCGGGACGAGTGCCATTGAGCAAACGCTCTTTCACTTGACGTAAGACCATCGCCACCTCTTGAGCTGGGTCGCCGGCTTCGATGAAGTGAATATAGTTGGGTTGGACGATAGGTTCAGCTTTGGGTTGGAAGATGCGCTCACCCAACAAGAGTAATTCAGGCGGACGGTCTTCCGTAATCGGTTGAATTAGCTTCGTTTCAAGGGAGATACCGACTTGTTGATGAATGTCGTTCAGCCTTTTGAGCGCACGTCCAAAGCGCGTGGTGATTCGGGATTCAGCTTCCCCAGCCATTGTGGTCAGTGTGATGTCAATCAGGGGAATTTGTTGGGATAAACGGGCAAGGAGTTCGGCTTGAACAGGCGTGAATTGATCATAGCCATCGACGAGAAGTAAATCGACAGGTTGCGCCCATCCGATGCCTGCTTTGACTGCTTCGAGAGCCAGCCAGCCTTCCCCTTCTAAATCCATCAAGTCCCGGTCTTGGAGAGTCCCTTGATAGCGCGCATAAATCCGCGCGAGTTCACGATCTTTTTCGGTCTCTGCTACTGATTGATAGGTTTCGGGATAGATTTTGTATTGCTTGAGTTCGTCAATGAAATCCGCTATCACTTGGACAAAACCCGCTTTATCTGCAATCTTGGAAAAGGTGTGAAGTTCGTCATTCGTGAGCATCTGCGCCAGAATCATCCGCAAAATGCCCATGCGAGACGACTGTTGAATGCGCTTCAGGGGTTTGCCTTGAATATTGAGCAAGCGCGTATTGAGTTCGTAAAAGTTAAAAAACTCAACATTAAAATGCACGCGGTGCTCTTCGGCTAAATCAACCAGTCGTTGGCGGAAACCAACTTCTTGACGTTTGGTTGCCAATAAGACCCACACTCGTGGAAAGGGTTTCTCTGAATCGTGGAGAGTATCAATCAAAAATTGGAGCGCAGTTTCGGTTTTGCCTGCGCCCACCGAAGCCAAATGGATGGTGGTTGTCATGGAGACCTCTTAGAAGAGTAATTGTGCCACACGCTCGACAGTTTTGGCATCGAGACGGTCTTTGGCGAAGTAGTTGTCGCTCAAATCATAATACAGTGTGGAATTATAGGCGACAGGCACGACGGGGTTCTGAACAGAAAATTGTACAATTGGCGATTCTTTGGTGAAAGCAACGACACCATAAACTGGAATATCACTGAGTCCTTCTTCGGCAAAATACTTTCGTAGGGCTTTGACATCAACTACCGCCTCTTCCGTCAAGTTCATCCGCCCAAAGCGAATCGTCCCCCATTCCCCTTTCGATTTTTGTTTGAGCCAACGCGCCCCTTCGTTGAAATAGATGCCTTCCGCATCACTGACACGGAATACCAGTACTCCGGGAGGACCCACCAGCACCGCATCAATATAGCCTGTGGAACGTTTGCTGATGTTACGGATAAAGAGGTGGCGTTCATCTAAGTACCGTGCAAGATGTTCACCTGTTTGTTTGGCAAGTAGATTGTCTGTCTGCCATGTGAGCGCACGGATAACCATGAGGAGAACGATGAGAAAGAGAAAAACACTGACGACAACTAAGAGCTTCCGAAAGGCATCGTAGGCTTCAAAGCCGTCATTGCTAGGGACCACAAAATTAATGATATGTAACGCTAGTCCACCTACACCAACCAGCACGGCAAACAGAGCAACTAAGCCAGCAAGATAGAGCAAATCTCGTGAACGACGGGTGAGTGTGCGAGTTGGGGCGATATTTTGCATGTCGCCTGTGCCTGTTAGTCCGACTTTTTGGAGGAACTTGCCTTGTTTTTCGCTTTGGCTGGAGAATTCCCGTTGGTCGCTGATTGATTGGCAACCAACATCGCGCGCCGTTCTGCAATGACAGTTTCTAAGAGGGCTTGCAATTCATTAAACTTCGGTAAGGGTTTGTCTTGCCATCTGTCTGCACCAGAGCGTTGCATGGCATCTTCTTTTTCTTCGGTTGAGAATTTGTAAGCCGTAATCATTACAATAGCGATATTGCCAAGGACGTCGCTCGCGCGGAGATGTTCGCCAACGGTAATCCCATCGACATCGCCCGGCAAGCGCACATCAAGCAATGCGAGTTCTGGGATTTCGCCCGTAAAGCGATGATGGTTCACATCATCAATCCATGCAAGAGCTTCTTCTCCATCAACGAAGGCAACACCTTCTATGCCCCACATCTCAAACATCGCCAATAGGACTTCATAAATATCGGGTTCGTCCTCAACAACCATCCAAGTTGACACGATAGCTTTCACCTTTCCTAGTTTTTATTGCCGGGACACAATGTATGTGTGGGTCTGCGTCGGTCTATTATTGTATCGCGCATCCGTAAGTCTATATACTGTACAACCATTTTATGATTTATTGCAAACCAATTTCATACATCATTCTAACATATTCTGGCAAATGAAAACACAAAAAAACTTGAGATGTGGAGTTAGAAGAATTTGGTATACTAGAGGTAGTGTTGAAATTTTGGATTGAACGTTAAAGGGAACCTTCATTGGAATGGCTAATCGCAGAAGATGAGACGGACATCCGCAATTTAGTAGCAACCATGTGCAAGGTCTGGGGACATACCCCGATGACCTTTGAAAGTGGGCAAAAAGCATGGGATTGGTTAGATAAAGTCGATTCGGGCGAGTATGACGGCACGTTGCCCGAATTTGCCTTGATGGATATACGGATGCCGGGTTATCGAGGCGATGAAATCGCCAAACGTTTGCGAACTAGCGATAAGGTATCTCATATTCCAATTGTCCTGATGACCGCGTTTGTGTTGAGTGAAGATGAACAACGCACGATGAAGGATGAGTGTGGTGTTGACCACATTATCCACAAACCATTGCCGGACTTTGAGCGTTTACGTACCATCCTGCACGATGTGATTGAACGCAAACAGAAAACTTAGGTGACTATGACCTCACCCCAGCCCCCCATGCCCAACACGCGAGAGATTAGCGATGTTCTTAAGCGTGTCAATGACTTAGGTTCTAGCACCGAGAAATTGTTTAGTCGTTTGTATAGCGGACTGAATAAGCGATCCCATATGTCTGATTCTCAATTTCCATTAGCCTTAACTCCTGAACAAGCCATTGAGCAGGAAGTGCGTCGGCGCGATGCAGAAATCAGCCGTCTATATCGTATTGTGGCGAGTGTCGATGAAGGCATTCTCATGCTCGATATTGAAGGCATGATTGTCATGATTAATCAAGCGGCACAGAATATGTTGGCGGATGATCAAGCCAATTTGTGGGAAACGGGATTGGGTGAGCTATTTCAGCATTATCAATCTGTCGATCAAATTGACGGTGAATTGGAACTCATCGGCGAGCAATATGATGTCGAGGTCTTCGACCGCACCATTTATGCTCAGGTCGCAGGGATTGGAGACGACAGCGGACGACGTATTGGGACCTTAATGATTTTGCGAGATGTGACTCAAGCGAGTCGGTCTGAACGCATGAAAAAAGGTTTTGTCACCCATATCTCCCACGAACTCAAAACGCCCATGACGGTCATCAAAATGGCGAGTGAAGTACTGAGTGGGCAGAAGTCAGATGAACCCGTCAATGAGCGCATCCTTGATACCCTCACCCGCAATGTCGATATCTTAGACCGCATGGTGGTGGAATTACTTGATATTTCCGAATTGGATTCGGGTGAGTTTGATATAGAACGGAAACCCGTTAATTTAGAGACTCTCATCTGGCGAACAGCAAATGAGTATTCGGAAACGATCCAAAAAGCCCAGCTCGACCTAATGGTGATGACCCGTGATGTCGACCGCTTGGTGGTAACAGGCGACGAAGCCCGTCTC
Organism: Anaerolineae bacterium; assembly: GCA_028284565.1. The sequence goes on from JANQRM010000039.1 coordinate 7,638, forward strand.
AAATGGGCATTAGGACATCTGCTCCGCAATAGTATTAACTATACTGAGCGCAACGGGCGCATTGTGATGTCGGCTGGAGTCGTCACGATTGAAGGTGTGGAGCAAATCGCTGTGCGTGTGCGCGATAATGGTGTGGGCATAGGCGAAAAAGATATTCCGCAACTCTTTGATCGTTTTTATCGCGGCGAACCCCGCACAAAAAGCGGGAAACTCCTTGACCCGCGTGGCTTGGGACAAGGATTGTATATTGCCAAAACCATTGTCGAAATGCATGGAGGCTATATCAGCGTCCGTACCACGGTACACGTCGGCAGTGAATTCACCATGCACCTCCCCTTGCCTGTTGACCTGCCTACTTCGAAATAAACCGTAATAATTCTTGCGTCGAGTCGTATCACTTCGCTACAATCGCATCCAATATCTAAACGATTAAAGGAAATCTGATGGGCGCGATTGGAGCGTTTACCTTTGTTTTGCATAGCCATCTGCCGTATGCACGCTTAGCAGGACGTTGGCCCCACGGCGAAGAATGGATTCATGAAGCGGCGAGCGAGACCTATATTCCCCTGCTTCAGACTCTGTATGACCTCAAAGACAATGGAGTTGATTTCAAATTAACTTTGGGCATCACTCCGATTCTGGCGGAGCAACTGGCAGATGGGGATGTCTTAAATCACTTCGATGCTTATTTGGACGAAAAAATCGAAGCCGCCTCACGCGATATGGAGTACTTCGCAGGTAAACCCATTGATGTACCACAAGAAGTCTCAGAAGAATCCACCACAGACGAAGGCGACCCCGTCTCACCTTATTTTGAGGAAATGGAACAGCCATCCACAGAAGATGAGCATCTGCGCTATCTAGCCGAGTGGTATCGAGATTGGTATAGCGAAATCAAAGACCTTTTTGACAATCGCTTCAATCGAGACATCATCGGCTCGTTCAAAAAATTGCAAGATGAAGGCTATATCGAAATTACGACCAGTGCCGCGACGCATGGGTATTTGCCCCTTCTCAGTCATGACAGTGCGATTAACGCTCAACTCAAAGCAGGCATTCAAAGTTACAAGCGCATGTTTGGCAAAAACCCAACAGGTATCTGGCTACCCGAATGTGCCTATCGCCCAGCCTAT
>JANQRM010000051.1 GCA_028284565.1 Anaerolineae bacterium
CGGGAGACATCATTGGGGCATCCATTGGTGGCGGGGCTGGGGCAGGAGGCTTGTCTGTGTCCTCATCATCCAAATCATCGAATAATCCGGGACTGCCGAACGGTCCGCTGGTCATTTCAACGTCGTCATCAAGTTCGAATTGTGGCGGAGCATCTGGCTCGTCGTAGCTATAATCATCATCGTCGTCGCTACCAAACATAGATTCAAGTTCGTTCTCAAAGTCTGCCTCATTGAATCCGGTGCCCGCCAATGGGTTCTTCTCTTCAACTGGTGGCGGAGGAGCTTGCGGTTGGGGTGTTTCAGGCGGTGGCGAAGCACTAATCCCCAATCCTGAAACCCAATCATCATACACATCAGCCGAAACTTCTTGCCCTTTAAAGGTAGAACTCGCACTACTAGAAGCAGTCGGAGGCTCCTCATAAGGTTCAGGTGCGGCAGGGGCATCAGGTGCTGCCCATTGGACGCTTGTTTCGGCGGGTGGTTCCTCTACAAAGGCTGGCGCAGAGGGTGGAGGTGGAGACGGTGGCGCAGGCGCAGAGGCACCCCCCAATTTAGCTAGCCCTTTTTGGGCTTGCTCATTTTCCGGGTTGATAACCAGCACATTTTCTAGACAGGTACGTTGTTCTTCTGGTGTATCAACCGCAGCACTGAGCCACATCCAAGCATCTTCATTGTATTCTTCAATTTCGAGTGCGCGTTCGAGCAACGTTCGTGCTTCGGTTTTATTGCCACTTTTAATTGCTTGCTTTGCAGCATTGATCATACCTTCGACATTGGCAGTCATGTCGTTTGATCCTCTTGATTATGGCTTGCAATAACTGCCTACCATAATAGCACGAAACGCCGAACAATGCGGTCGATCCAACGTGGTTCCTCAGTTTTGGGGAAAAGTAGCTCCATATGCGATCACAATAGTGGGGAAATCGTCATACTCACTGCTACCCGGCGCAACATACCCCCAACAATAACAGTGAGTTGGCACTTCTAGGAGGCAATGCAACACATCTTGATGGTACGCTTCTCGCATACGACAGGTGCATTGTGCGTCGATAGTTGATTGTCTGCACACTGTCTCGCAATCCAGAAAAAACGAACATTCCACAACCCACAATTGTTCCTGATTAAACGTCACATCCACGACCACATCCCGAGTTAGATAATCGACAAATTTCCGTCGATATGAATGAAAGTGATAATCACTATTTACTTCAATGTTGCGGATGTTCTCCCAAGAGGAGAGAGTTGTTCGTGCATCAAGTATTTGAGGCGTAAGTTCTGGATATAGGGTGAGTTCAGGGGATAGTTCGATGCGTCCATTATGAGGATGGATAATCATGTTTCAGTCTCTATTTAAAAGCAAAATTTTTATCACATTAAAGTTGAGTTGCTCATGTTACGCAGAAGACAACCTAATGCTCTATTTTGCGTCTATCGCTGCGCTATCAACAAGGTATAGTACCGAGTGCCGAGTCAAGGTCAAAACAAGGCTTATTTCGCTGAAAAAACACGTTTTGACTTGTATCTCATTGATTATTTTACGGTCTTCCGCCCTTAAACACTTGGCATCCTTGCGTTGATCTTTTCTGCGTAAGGTCAGTTAAGTATATTATATACATCATTTTCTCATTTTAGGCTAATGTTTCGAATCCTATTGATCTCGGTTGCGTTGTTCGCCACCTGAATATCCCCAGAAAAATCGGTCTCATAATCTGTGAGGAGAGTATCATTTTTTCGTTTTCGTTTTGCCTTGCCGCATGTATTCATCAGGTGGTTAATCACCCAAGCCGGGATGCGACTATGCAATATCAACAAGAGCAACACGGCTATGCCTCTGAATGGCGTAATATAAGCAAGCAAAAAACAAAACTCGATTACAGTGTTTAAGGTTGACCAACCAGTGCTATCTACAAAAGCACGTTTCATCTGTTGCGTTTGCCAGCGCGTTGCATGCGTAAATGCCATAAGCAACATAAGCCCAAGCAAAACATCAAACCAAGTCCCCACCAAATCAGAAAGCAAAAGCGTCCATGAGTAAACAAGGAATACCATGAGAGGAAATAAACTCATGAGTGTACTGTTGTGTAACTGGCGACCATTGATTTTATAATCTTGTTTGAGCAAATAGAGTTGAACGTAATGTTTAGTGGTGAATCCAACAAAGATAGCAATCGGCACCGCCCAGACCAAACCAGCATTGATGAAAGCAAACTCTTCGGAATAGGCAGCAAACACAAAGCTCCATGCAGCCCCACCTAAAGTTAGGATAATGGGTAACATCAGGACGGTTGCGGCACATCCAGCATAATATGTCAAACTAATAGCAAGTGGGTGTTTGGACATACGATTACTTTTCTCAAACAACTGGTTTTCCTAAGTATAAGGCAAAAATCAATGTTCGAGGTTAATCAACACCATTATCGCCCCGGAATCCAAGAGGCATAGGCACCGCCTGTAAAGGTGATACGTTGCACATCGCGTCCATCAGCAGTCATAAGGAAAAGCTCATCGTCGCCATCAACTACAGTTGTGAAGACAATATAGCGTCCATCCGGGTTGAACGCGGCTGTCCACTCGTTACCTTGTCCGTCATAGAGAATTCGCTTGTTATCGCCATCCACATCCATTAAGGCGATTGCATTATCATTCTCACGGAATGTGACATAGAGGATGTTTTCTCCATCCGGGCTAAATGATGCAGAGGCATCCCGTGATTCGTTTTCTGTAAGTTGGATAGTCTCTTGTGATTCCAAATCATAGCGCAAAATTTCCCATGTACGGGAATCCAGTGGATCAGAACCGCTCGTAAAGACAATACTTTTTCCATCTGGACTATACCTGACATGGCTGTTGCGTCCGCCATTGCTAAAAACAAGTTGTTCATCTGTTCCATCAGGGCGTGCCCGATA
>JANQRM010000054.1 GCA_028284565.1 Anaerolineae bacterium
GTCAAGGCACAATGGCTGTGAAAGATTCTAATGTTGAGGATAAGTGAGTATGATATCAAATTCAAAGTCTCTAGCAAGAGCTGGTCTCGTTGATCAGGCCGTGGATGCAATACTGATCATGATTGCCGAGCAAGGGCTTAGGCCCGGAGACCATCTTCCATCGCAGGCAGATCTGATAAGGCAGCTCGGGATTGGTCGCACTTCTCTCCGTGAGGCCATTCAGCGCCTAGTCGCACTAGGTGCTATCACCGTGACACCTGGTAAGAGGATGGCTGTCGGGCCGATGATTCGGCGCAACCGACATGCAACTGCTGCCGAACTCGAAACCTCTCTGAGGCATGCGGCCCTCAAGGAACTGGCAGAGGTTCGTGATCTAATAGAACCTGAGGCCACTGCACTCGCAGCCCAACGCATTACAGACGACTTGATTCTTCGAATTGAGGGCATCGTCGACGAAATGAAGGTATCAAAGGACCCTGCCACCGCCTTCAACCTGAACACACAGTTTCATGCGACAATCGCTGAGGCAACCCAGAACGAGGCTCTGCGCCACATTCTCCAGGTTGTCGCTGACATGCTGTCGCCACTGCAACGCGATATGTATGAGCGATCGCTAGAGAACTACAGGGCTGATCAGGAACATCTTCCTATATTGCAGGCTCTAAAGCATCGCGATGCCGATAGGGCTCGGAAAGCCATGTATGACCACATCGGAATCTTTAGCAGATTTGTGGCCAGCAATTACGCAACTCCTTCAAATAGTGAACCTGCCCCCTCCCAATCTCGTGGGGCGAGCCAGTCAGATGTGTCCCTTTAATCGGGTGTTCAAGGGTGGTTGTGTCATAGATCCCAGTCAGGATTGAAAATCTGTTTGAGGAACGTAAATCCGAGTAATCTCAAAAATCTTCTTTTGGAATGGAGTTAATATGAGTATGCAAAATTTTGCTACGGAATTTGAAACGCCAGAGCAATATATCATTGACATTACCTACATCATTTGGGAAGAAGGGAACGTGGGACGCATTCATGATTGGTATGCACCTGTTTGCCCTGTACGGTCCCCGCATGGTGTCATGAACACGGCAGACGAAATGGTCAATGAAACCTTGGAGCAGATGCACGTTTTTACCAATCGGCGGCCACTGGCGGATGATGTAATCATTGGTGACAGGCCCAGCGGTTTCTATTCATCACATCGAGTTCGCTCAGTAGGAAGGCACATGGGAGACAGCGCGTTGGGCCCGGCAACCAAACGCGCTTACCAAGGGTTAGGTATTGCCGACTGCCTGTGCCGCGACAACAAGATCGTGGAGGAATGGAAACTGCGTGACCACGCTTCATTTGTCCGGCAGCTCGGCATCGATCCGGTGGCCCATGGCATTTCCCTAGGTAAGAACAATCCCACAGCGTATGCCATTGGCAATGAAGCAATGCGCAAACGCTGGGTGGACGAAAATGGGTTGAACATCCTAGGTGATAAAGCCATCGCCAACAGCATTATCGACACCTATGACGCGCTGTGGAATGGGAAGCATCTCAACATGGTTAGTGAACAATATGTGCCGGCGGTGCGGTTTGAAGGGCCAAATGGTCATCTTAGCTACGGTCGAGAACCAGTAACCAATGTTGTTGCTAGCATGATGGCCTCTCTGCCAGACGGACGTTTCGAGCCGCATCATCTCATCGTTCGCCAACAGAATGATCGGGCTGTTAGGGTGGCAATACGCTGGACTTTCTGCGGCACCCACAGTGGGCACGGTCGATATGGAGCACCAACGAATGCCCCCGTAGCCATCCTGGGGATATCTCATTTTGAATTACATGATGGTTTGATCGCAAGTGAATGGATGGTGGCGGATGAAACAGCAATTTACGCCCAAATTGCCGCGTATCTGGAGATAAGAGACTAGACAGTGAAGATTGCTTCCTTCATATCTCCAATCTCCAGTTTTCCAGAATGAACACCAACACAATATGAAAATTTTTCACCAGAATTTGAGACTATATCGTTCAAAAACTCGATTCGTTGTGATTTTGTGCAGATGAAACCAAATTCAGCTATGTCTATAAAGCTTCAAGATATTTAATTAGTTGGGACTATCCATTTCAACTGTCTCGAAAGCGTTAAATGGATATCCTGACGTGTCATAGAAGATGTGGGAACATGCAATGGCAGTGAGCCACGCATTGGATTATTATCCCAGAATTGTTGCCCGTAACTTGCGCCGGGGCCGTACAGATAAGGTTGGGCTCTTTGTCAATAATCCTATCCCGTTTTTGAGTGAATACATTGCTAGGAATAATCTCAGGGACAGCCCTAACCGCCGAACAAGGTTTTTGGGCAAGTCGCCAGATCAAGATGGGTTTCATGTGCGCTAAGCGATAAACGCTACCCGATGGCAGTCACAATCCAAGCGACCGTAAGTATGTGTAATTCACGCCCTGTGTGGAAGTTATTCGAGAATATTTCAAACTGTTCAAGTATTTTGATTGCAATATGAAGACGACGTTGTAGCATGTCGATAACTTGGTTCCTTCTATCCTGAATCGGAGACCATTAAAGAACTGACACCAGAGGGCTTCAAGACCCACATAAATGACAAATACCGTTCAGAGATCACAGGTCGTCTGATGGGTTGCAAGAGCCAACTGGATAACATCTTCACCAATGTCGTTTACCTCAGACACTGGATTCATCAATGGCTATTGTCCAATTTTACAATTGGGAAATCAAAAGAGACATCCAAAGGATGCCTCGCAGGATCCTGAATCAGTTGTTGGACTAGGTTGTGTCGAGTTGAGTCAACAGTCGCGCTAATTTTGGACGGAGTCTTGTCCGATAAGCCGCCAGCCGATCAACGGGAATGGGTAAGGTCATGTCCTCACCGCCTAAGCGATCTAAGAGATCACTTAATTGATCGAGACTATGCAATGCCGTCCGTGTCGGCGCATCCGCACCGACAAAGAAGATCTGCGACCCATCGTCGTAGTCACTGCTGTAGGTGACATCGAATGTTACAC
>JANQRM010000061.1 GCA_028284565.1 Anaerolineae bacterium
AGAACAATTCCGGACGATCAGCCTCATACACCCGTGCATAGACATCTCCACCATCTTCTGCCTCTTCCTGACGCGCCTCACGACTGCGGATATAGGTCACACCCGCCGCCCATACTTGCTGATTTTCTAGTGGAGATAACCATTGCCCTTTGGAAGTATCGTAGGTATGCAAATGAGTCGTCAATTGCTCAAGTTCTTGAATACTTTCTTTCACCCGCCCAGCAGACTGTTTTAACCAAGCATCGAATCCAGAAAAATGGTCATTCAGCCGATACACCGAATCATCTTGAATCAGTGAGAAATGAAGCGATGAGGTTGCAATTCGTGCCAATTTCATTAGTCAACACTCCAAGTCACCAGCCCATCAACATTCCGCCCTGTTTGGAGTTGCCCACGAGCAACCAACCGCGCCAGATTCCCAGCAAATGGAAACGTTAACAAGCCTGCACCCTCGTCGCCCCACTCACCCACTTTATCGCTCAAATCCCGCATAGCATCTTTCAACGTAAACGGACTATTCACTTTGCCATAATCCAACAGCGTTTGCTCCACAAACAAGCAATAATTTTTACTCTGATGCAAGAAGTCCTGCACATCATCGCCCGCCTTCAACTGCCAATGCGCCGAAGAATAAGTCTCAATGTCCATCCCCATCAGACGCTCTATGGTCGCTAGATAGGTATCGACATAACAATACGTCGGAGGCAAAACCGGATTCCAATCAATATCCAGAATCGCATTCCACAACGCCGCTTCACCTGCCGCCATTGTCTTACTTTTCGGGTCATACACTGCCAGATGCCCCCACGTATGCCCCGGCGTATGCACGGCTTCCACATACCAATCCGGACTCAATCGAAAACGCTCGCCACCTTCTAGCGTCATATCAATCGGATAACTCAGCGTATCCTTATGAATATCTGCTCGCGCTTGCTCAGTCGTCTCAAAGCCATGGTCCGCATCAAATTGCATATACCGCCCCTCAATCAGCGCATCCGTTTCCTCAATCCACGCCTTATCCAGATTGTGACACATCAACAAGGCATGTGGCACAGCTTCCTTCATCGGCTGATTCCCACCTTGGTGATCCAAATCCGAATGCGAAATCACGATATACTTCAGCTTCTCACGGTCTAATCCGATGGAGTCGATATACGGCAATATCGTATCCTGTGGACTATCTGCCACACAGGTATCAACCAACATCGCGCATTCCGTCCCCACAAACAGATGCACGTATGCCATCCGCGTCTCAAAAAACTGACACTCAATCCGATGAATTCCGGGCGCAATTTCCATTGAATAAATCCTTTCAATTAATCAATGAATCTCAACTGGTAATAATGGTTGCAAACGTGCTCCCTCTATCAACAGAGTTTCCTCACCTGTTACAAAATTAAAAACTGAAATACCTTCGCCATTATCAAACATCAATAAGGTATCCTCGGAGACAACATCAATATAACCTCGTCCTTCTTGCATCGGCAATTCAATCACCTCATCCATCGCACGAAAAAGATGTAAATTAGTGAAGTTCTGAAAATCAGATATCAACAGACCAAACTCTCGATAAACAGCAAAGATAAATTGCGCCTCATAAGATTGATTCGCTACCATCTGGCGATTGTCAACATCCCAAATTCGGTATTCATCAGGTTCCTCAAAGCTATTTTGAACAACCAACCAACGCTCATTAGGAGATAGAAGTTGGTTTGCAATAGGTCCCATCCGTATTGAATTCCAAAAACCGACAAGTTGTGGCATTTCTCCAATAACAACAGACCAAAAGTTGTTATCCTGAAATATCAATAGTGATTCAGGAGTCGGTTGAATTAGCAGGTCAGGCAATGCTCCCGCTTCAAAATCGAAAAACCAATCATAAATTAGAATCTTGCCATCCAATAGTGATTGGATTTCAAGCTCACAATCTACTTCACACCCAAAATCATAGGTAATTATGGAGTCATCGAAGAGTCTTCTTGCATACAAATCACCGTTCTCCCCGTTCAAAGGCAACCGTTCTATCGTTCCATCCACGCGAAATAATACATACTCACCTTTAGACCCCAGTATGCGATAAAACCAATATTCACCATAATCACTACTATTAAAACTCAAAAATGCCCCAGCATTTTCAAAAATATGAATAGACTGTTCATCGCCAGAGGTTAAATCACGGCGGATCAGTGCCCATGTTTCTGCATCATCCCCAGAGCTAACATAGTACAGAAATCGTCCATCTTCAGAAAATCGACAACATGGGTTTTGAAAGGAAGTGATCATGGTTGGAGTAATTCCCATTAGCATTTCAACATTCCCTAGATTCACATTGAGAAGTGCAATAGGGTGATTACCAAAGGTAAAACTCGAAGTCAGCACCAAATAATCCGAATTGCCAGAAATGGGGAATGATGACAAAGTGTCAAGCTGTTGAGCATCAGTTTCACTAATAAGATAAACCGCCTCGTCGTTGACGGTCACTAAGATATTGCCATTGCTCAGTTTAAAAGGCTGAAAACTAATACTGGTGACCCTTTCTACTACAACCTCAATATCTCCACTTAAAGTATAGGCAATTACTGTATGAGTTTCTTCATCAAAGGCATAATACCATTTATCATCCTGAGCATTTATGATTACAGTCATAAACATCATCGTAATCAACAACAAAATACGTTGCATGCTTACTTCCATTCTGGAAAATGAGACATAATCTTAACCAATCTTCAATGCTGTGAGGGGTCTCAACCGTTCACCCTCAACAAGTAGCGTCTCTTCACCTGTCACAAAGTTGAAAACAGAAATACCGACCTCAAAATCAAGTACCAGCCCTGTGTCATCAGAAATTACATCAATATACCGCCCTCTGTCTGGCATCGGCAATTCAATCTTCTCATCAATAGCTGAGTAGAGATACAGATGCGTGAATTCTTGTGTATCAGATACAACCACACCACCTTGCCCATAGAAAGCCAGTAAAAACAGGGCATCGTATGACTCGTTAACCACCAATCGGCGGTTGTTAACATCCCATATCCGATATGCCGTAGGACTTGTCGCATCATCAAGAGCAAAGAACCAATTTTCATCAGGCGACAAAAGTTGCCGATAAGTCAGACCCAAATGTTGTGGACTATGATAACCAATTTCTCTGGGAGACTGCCCGACGAAGATCGACCACAATGCTTCTCGTTGTCCGAGCAAAAGCGAATTTGGTGACGGTTGGGTAAACACATCAATGGGGATACTCGTCGGTAAGTCAAACGACCAACTAGACCCGTCGGCTAATGAATCGACTGTGAAAGTGCAGTCGGTTTCACATCGCAAATCAACCGTTATCAGATTGTCATCAAAGATAAATCGAGCAAACGCTTCATCATTTTCGCCTCGTTGTGACAAACGCGCCAGCTCCTCATCCGGGGTAAACACCACATATTCGCCATCAGCACCCGCTGTTCGATACAGCCAGTAATCACCATAAGAACTACTTGCCACAAGCGGAGACCGCCCACCCGATTCAAACACATACACAGATTCCTCTGTACCTGTTGCCAATTCGCGTTGAAGCAACACCCATGTTTCTCCCTCGTCCGCTGAACTCGGATAATAAAGAAACTCGCCATCATCAGAAAAACGACAGCATCGTTCAAATAAAAATGTTGGAATGATTCCAGTCAGCATCTCAACTTGCCCCGTTTCAAAATTGAGAAGCATAAGCGGAGAGTCACCAACGCGAGGAGAATCAGCTAGGACAACATGGGAGACCCCAACAGCAAGTGGAAATGCACCTGTCAAATCAACAGCTTCTGCAGTGTCTCCATCTACAAGATAGATACCTCCCTCTCCACCATTCAGCAACAGTTTCCCATTGTTGAATCGCACAAACGGTTGAACAACGTCTTCGATATCTTCCAACAAAACCCGAACCTCACCATCTAACGTATAAGCAATCACTGTTTCAGCATCAAAATCAATAGCGTAATACCAATCCGTATCCTGTGCCGAACTCACACCGACAAGCATTACAAGAACAATAAGTAAAATTCGATGACTCATCGTCATCTCCTCTCAATTCAACACCTAGAAATAACTAGACAACTAATAACCGATTACTAACAACTATTTTCTCTAATCCTGAGGTTGCTCACCCTTAGAACTCAATCCCCCATCCACCTCATAATTTGACCCTGTAACAAAGCTCGACTCATCCGATGCCAAAAACAAACATACATTTGCCACTTCTTCGATTTGCCCCACACGACCAATCGGATGCATCGCATCAAACTCCCCGCGCAACTTCTCAGGATTCGATTGTGCCTCCAAGAAATCGTGCAACATCGGCGAATCAATCGTACCCGGCGCAACACTATTCACACGGATTCCTTTAACTGCATAATCCGTAGACATCGCCCGTGCCAACGCAATCAACGCCCCCTTCGTCATCGAATACACTGCAATCCCCGGCAAGCCCAACAATCCAGTCACACTCGCCATATGGATAATACTGCCTTTCTGCTGTTCCAGCATACCCGGTATTACAGCCCGACTCACCAGATATGCCCCCCGCAAATTCACCGCCAAGCACCGTTCGAAATCATCCAATGATGTTTCATGCAACGCACCAGCAGGCATCACCGCCGCATTATTGACCAGCACATTGCACGTCCCAAATTGTTGTTTCAATTTGTCTACAGCTTGCTGAACCTGTCCTTCATCCCGAATATCGGCTTCAAGCGCAATCGCCTGCCCACCCCTATCGATAATCTCTTCTACCACCTGCTGACAGTCTGCTCCTTGTAAATCCAATACACCAACTTTCGCACCATGTTCCACAAACTTCAACGCAATCCCACGCCCGATGCCCCTTGCAGACCCCGTAATTAGCGCAACTTTGCTGTCTAATCGCATAACTTAGACCTTTGCCCCGATGCTCTCAACTTGCACCCGACAACCAGTTTCATGACTTATCGCGCACGCCTCCAATATGCGTTGAACTTTCGCCCCCTCTGCAAAATCTGGTTGCACAGCCTCGTCCTTCAAAATGCCATTCAGCCAGCCACGTATCATATAATCTTCCACACGGAATAAATCTCGATATGTATTATGTACCGTATCATGCCGTGCTTGCCCCCAAATATGCTCAGGAATCGGTATTGTTTTCACCATCCCTTCACCTACTCTAGCCCCTTTCACCTCTTGCACCCTATCCCAATCAATCACATGATAAAGCGTCCCATCTGAACCATGAAATTCCATATGATGCGTCTGTCCAAACGGCGTATTCTCATAACACACCGCCGTTGCATGAACCACACCATATGCGCCATTCTCAAATTGTATCGTGACAACCGCCATATCATCACCCACCGTATATGGCTCCCCATCCATTGTGAGTGAATCACGCTCGACGTTATACCCTAATTGGCAACTCACACTCTCAACATCACCAAAATACCACATCGCCAGATACAGAAAATGCGAGGCAAGATCGCCCAAAATACCAGAACCCGCTTGGTCTTTATTAAATCGCCAGTGATACTTGCCATCCCTTGCATAGCCTGTGTAATAGCGCATATTCAAGTGATATGGCTTACCAATATAGCCATCATCCATCAATTCCTTTAGATAACGCGCCGTCGGCATGAAACGATAAGTAAACGGTGTCATACAAATAAGACGTTTTTCCTCCGCTGTTTCCGCCATCTCAAGTGCATCTGCATAGCTCAACGCTAGTGGTTTCTCACACAATACATGCAAGCCCTGTTCCATTGCCTTCATACTAATTAGATGATGGATATGATTCGGTGTAGACACAATTACCGCATCTAGCAAATCACTTTCCAGCATCTCGTCATAATCGGTGAATACATGTGCAATATTCCAACGATCCGCCAATTTCTGCCCATTCTCTCGCTTACGCCCACATACCGCTACTACTTCAGCTTGTGGATGACTATCCACCGCCGGAATGTGCATCGAGTCCGCCCACCAGCTTGTCCCAACCACACCGACCCGTATCGTTTCGCTTGTCATTAACTTATTTCTTTCGTAGAATAACGCGACTAATCAAGGTTATTGTAGAAACTACAGTGTGATTCCGCAAAAAGGTTTGCAATGATAGATTACATGAAACAAGATGGTATCCGTACAGTCTTAGTGGTTCTATTGGTATTAGGTGTATTAGCAACAGGTTTTGGCATCTTCCGCATTGTGACAACCTCCATTGAAATCGAAAATAACCCGGCTCATCAAATCAAAATGAACGAAGAAACAGTCGATCCACAATCCACTGCCGAAGGGCGCGGACTCGTTATGGCAGACCTGGAACGCCGCGAACTCCTCCAAACACGATCCGAAAGCATGGTCATGGCGGGGGTCGGCTTAGTCCTGATTGCTGTCGGCTGGATGGGCATGGACTTCTATCGGAGTTTTCGCAAGCGCAAAGGCGAGACAACATCTGAAATTCCCGAATCCGTAATTGCAACCTAAGAATGCTCAAGTCAAATAGCGTCGTGTAGAGGTTTGTCGCTGACAAACTTAGAATGAAATC
>JANQRM010000062.1 GCA_028284565.1 Anaerolineae bacterium
GGTGTCCGTTGGTGTTTGGGTGCGGTCGCTAGGTAGGGTTTTGGTCGGGGCGGGTGTATTCACATTAGACTCAGCTGGGCTATTAAGATTGCAAGCGACTAGTAGTAGAGATAGCAATACCGAACTTACAACGCGCATCGTTTCATCCTTTACCGTTTCGATCATCATAATGTCGATTTATTCCCCTTGTCATTATACGATGAACTAACGATTGCTGTTCTCTAACAAACCTATACATCTTTTGCGAAACCTTTTTGGCTATGATGGGTCTATAACATTAGGTACTCAACTATCTTTTGGGTTGTTAAATCATGCTATACTACACACTTTGGTCACTATGAGGATTGCATTCGATTTGCAGGTCACACGTCAACTGAAAATTGGCTTCTTAGGGATGGTGGTTAGCGCGCTGGCAATTGCCTTTATCCTCACGCAGATCAATGTGGGGCTGTTTTGGGATTCCTTGCGTCAGGCGCGATATGTGTTCCTTATTCCGACAATCCTATTTTTGTTGTTAGGGTTGGTCACACGGGCAATCCGCTGGCAGATTCTTTTGAATGGACGACTGCCACTTGTGCGTGCATTTAGCATTATGAATGTTGCCTATCTGGTGAATGGGGTGTTGCCTCTGCGGATTGGTGAGGTGGCGCGAATTTACTTGGCGACACGAGTGCGGAAACCCGTCCCTGCGATGCAGACGGCTGGCACGATTGTTGTTGAGCGTTTGTTGGATTTACTGGCGGTGGTTGTGCTGATGGCGTTGGCATTGGTCGCTGGGAATGATGTGCCAGAAGCCTTACGCTCGGCGGGATTGTTTTCTGGCGTGATAGCAGTGGTTGGATTTGGTATGTTAATTGTTTTTGCCCATCAGCATGCATTGTTAGAGCACGTGCTGGATTGGTTCAAAGCTCGAATCCCGTTTCTGCAAAAGACGGCGATTGATGAATGGTTAGCGACTTTTTTGGATGGTCTGCAACCGTTGACTGACTTGCGATTGTTGATACAAGCTGTCGGTTGGACAACCATTAGCTGGGTGTTATCGGTGATTGCTGGCTACATCTTGATGTTTGCGTTTTATCCACAAGGCGATTGGTCAGCTACGGCACTGTATATCGCGGCGGCGGCGTTTGCGATTGCACTGCCGGCAGTACCGGGCAACATCGGCACGTATGAAGCCTCGATTATGTTGGCATTGACTGCACTAGGGTATGAACAAGGTGCAACAGCGGTGGCTTTCGCGGTAATGGTTCATGCGGTGAATGTGTTCGTCCATGCGACGACAGGTGTGATTGGGTTTATTCAAGAGGGCATTTCGTTGGAGCAACTCTCTGACGGGGTGCAACAGATTCGACAAGAAAAGTTGCGTTCATGACAGACAATGGCGAGAAGCTGAGAGTTCTCATTTGTTTACAGTATTACTATCCGCATCTCACGGGTTTGACGAAGCATGTACAGATGGTGGCAGAGGAATTGGTTCGGCGTGGACACGAAGTCACGGTGTTGACAGCACGCTATCGGAATGATTTACCCCGTGATGAGGAGTTGCACAATGGGGTGCGGGTTGTGCGCTTGTGGTCGCCAATACGATTAAGTCGGGGGATGTTGATGCCGGCTTATCCGTGGGCGGCGTTGGGACTGATGCGACAACATGATGTGGTGAGTATCCACACGCCAATGGCAGAGACGGCATTAATTAGTGTGCTAGCCAAAATTGCAGGCGTTCCGGTAGTGGCGACCCATCACGGGGATTTGGTCTTGCCGGATGGATTTGTGAATCGGACGATTAGCAATATTGTGTTTGCGATGTATCAGTATATGGCGAAACGGGCAGGACGGTTGATTGCGTATAGTCAAGATTATGCGGAGAACTCGTATTACTTGAAACCCTTCTTAGAAAAGGTCACACCGAATTATCCGCCAATACAAGCTCCGACACCGAATCCTGACAAAGTAAAAGAATTACGTGAGCAGTGGCGTTGTGATGATGGTCCCATTATTGGTTATTCAGGGAGATTTGTGCAAGAAAAACGCCCAGATTTGTTGATTCAAGCGTTAGAGGTAATTAACGAAACCTATCCGAAAGCGCGCACGGTCTTTGCGGGTGAGTATGACATCAAATATGAAGATACGTGGGAACGTCACCAGTCATTGGTCAAGCAGTATAAAGAGCAACTCATCTTTTTGGGATTGTTGACGGATATGCAAGATATGGCGAACTTCTATGCGGCGTGTGATGTGGTGGTCTTGCCAAGTGATACCGAATGCTTTGCCTTAGTTCAAGTGGAAGCGATGCTCTGTGGTACTCCGATGGTGATGACGGATATACCGGGTGGACGAGTACCCGTAACCGTTACAGGGATGGGCAAACTGGCTAAACAGGGAGATTGGCAGTCGATTGGTGAGGCAACGGTTGAGGTCTTGCAGAATCTCGATTCGTTTACAAAATCACGCGAACATATCGAAAACATCTTTTCCTTTGAAAATACAGTGGATACCTATGTCCAGATTTTTCGAGAGCAAGTCCAGAAGGTGAATGCATAACGTGGTGGATTTGGCAACAATCGATAAGATGACTCGCAATGAAGCGGATATGTCTTTCAAGAAGCGGGCACGCACCATCTTTGAGTGGGTTGACCCGAAGCCGGATGATGTGATTTTGGACATGCCTTGTGGACGTGGCTTTTATTTGAATATGTTTCGTCATGTGAGTGATTGCCAATTACACGGGGCGGAACTCGACCAAGAGGTGATTTTGAAAGCTAAGCGGAATGTTGGTCATTTAGAGGGCGTGACGCTAACGAATGCCAATATTTATCAGTTGCCGTATCCCGATAATACATTTGATGCAGTGATATGCTCGGAGATTTTGGAGCATATTGAGGATGATGTTGCTGGACTTAATGAAGTCTATCGCGTCCTAAAGCCGAATGGGATAGTGGCAATTACAGTGCCACATGCAAATTATCCCTTTTGGTGGGACCCGATTAATAAGACGTTGGAGACTGTTCTCAACAGGCATATTCAGCACGGTGTTTTTGCGGGAATCTGGGCGAATCATGTTCGTTTGTATACGCCTGAACAATTGAATTCGGCTGTGTATGAGGCGGGTTTTATTATTGAGGACGAGCGTTCCTTTACGCACTATTGCTTCCCTTTCATTCATAATTTGGTTTATGGCATTGGGATGCCTTTGCTGGAGTCAGGCTTATTACCCGATTCAATGGCAGATGTAGCAGACCGCACCTCATTTGATGATGAGAAGAATGGCAGTTTACTGAACCCGATTAACTTGGGCTTGAAGATGTTTAACTTTTTTGACCGCAAGAATGTGATGAATGAGCCAGACGGACGCTCGACAGTGAACTTGGCAATTAAGGGACGGAAACCGCATGACGCAACCGGATGATTTCCAACCTGATAATTCAGAAAATGAGATTCCCGAAGAGGAGTTGCGATTTGCGCCTCTATCTGAGGACAGGACAACTAGTGACGACTCATTCGATTCTGCTGAGCAAGATATTGTTGAGTCAGAGGCTGAAACAGACGATTTTGCATCGCTAACTTTAGCGGAAGTTATCGGGCGATTTCGCAAGTCCCCGCGTGAGACATGGCGCGCTTTTAAGCAAGTGACGCAAGATTCGCGAACATCGCAACAAATTGAGCAGTATCCCATCCCCGATGTTGAGATTGAAACTGCACAGCCACCGGAGCCGATAGAAGACGTTTCACAAATTGAAGTTGTTCTTCCAGACGAGCCATCCACAGTAGAACAGTTAGAAGTGGCCTCCACACGTCAGCCGAAGCCATTTCCACGAGCAAACAATCGACAAGCGGTGCGTTGGATACTCTATTTTGCATCGTTTCTGATTGCCTTGTTGGGTAGTAGCATTCTAGTCGATTCGCCGATTCGTACTGAAAATACGGCATTAGTGGCTGGAACACCATATCTGATTATCGCTTTCTTGTTGTGGCTCGGCGCGGACATTTTTGGACATTGGGACTCCATTCAAGCATGGTGGGCAACGCGCAATCGACTGGAGAAATTGCAATTTGAATTGCGACTTGTTCCCCTTTCGTTGATTATTATGAGTGTGATTACCTTTTTGCAATCCTTCCATGCGCCTGCGGACGAGGTGCTGTCAATTGTCAGTCGAGGTGTGCAATGGATTGCGTTAGCCGTGATTGCATGGGTGATTGTTGAGATTGGCTTACGGCTGTTCCAGAATCGGCTGATGGATGAACCAGAGCAAAAACGGCAATGGTTGGGTGATGAGGATGAAATCAAGTCCGAATCGGCAATATCTGAAAACATCGTTTCAAGTCCGCCTTGGTGGATGGCTATCCCACCATCACGCTTTTTCTTCGCGGGTTTGGCGGTGATGCTAAGTGTCATCACATGGACAGGCACAGTCGGCAATTTCATGTCTTTCACGACCTTCCTCATTTGGCTAGCGAGTGTTGTGGCTTGGTCGTTTGTATTCGCCCCTTTTGGTTGGAATATTTTCGATGTTATCCGCGAAAAAGTGGAGTGGGTACAACGGTTTAACCTGCGTGACAATCTAGGTTTTGTTGTGGCATTTGTAGTAATCATACTGCTAGGTGCGATATTCCGCCTGGATAATCTGGCAGAATTTCCGCCTGAATTGACGAGCGACCATCTGGAAAAATTGCTGGATTCTCAGCGTGTGGTGGAGGGACAGTACAATATCTTCTTCGCCAACAATGGGGGACGTGAACCCCTACAGATGTATCTGATGGCGTTGTTCTCTCATCTGCCGGGACAGGGAATCAATCATGATTCGCTGAAGTTGCTGGCGGCAATTGAGAGTTTGATTACCTTGCCTTTCTTCTTCTGGATGGGGAAGGAAGTGATTGGAGATCGTGACCGTCGGTTGGGGATTTGGGTTGGATTGTTGATGATGGGACTGGTCGCTGTTAGTTACTGGCATGTGACGATTACCCGACAGGCGTTGCGGATTGTGCTAACTCCATTGGTGACTTCGCTGTTGATAATCTATCTCAGTCGGGCGATGCGACACAATAAACGCTGCGATTTTATTAAAGTAGGCTTAATTCTGGGCTTTGGTTTGTATACCTATCAAGCAGTACGGATGTTACCGATTGTGGTAGTATTGGGCGTGGGATTAGCGATTCTGCTCAAAGCAAATACCAACAAAGAAAGATTGTGCTATGTTGTCAATTTAGTAGTGGTGGTGTGGCTATCCTTTATGGTGTTCTTGCCACTCTTCCACTATTCTGTCGAAGAGCCAGAGCATTTCTGGTTACGGACGGCTGGGCGGATATTGGGCGATGATGTCATTCAAGAGACCCTACCCGATGGTCGGATCGTGGAGCGTCATCCGTCGATGCAAGAGCAGTTGGATGCCTTTAATGCCAACTTGCCGATTATCACCAGTAATATCCGCAATGCCTTATTGCTCTTCAATTGGAAAGGCGATGTTGGCTGGATTAGTGGTGTGCCGAATCATCCTCAGATGGATCGATATGCTGGGGCATTACTGATTGTTGGCTTGGCAGGCTGGCTCATGTTGGGTTTCCGGCGACGGCGCGACCCTGTGATTTGGCTGATTGTGCCGATGATTTTCATTATGCTGATGCCCTCTGCATTGTCGATTGCCCAACCCTTTGAGAATCCGAGTGCGACCCGCACGAGTGGGGCGATTCCGCCATCGTTTTTGATTGTGGCATTTGCGCTCGCAGTACTGGCAAAAGGCATAGTGGATTTGCTCAAAGATCGTCGAGGCTTGGCGATTGCTGTGGGGCTGTCGGGCTTTGTGATTCTAGGATCATATACAGCGAATCGACATCTCTATTTTGTGGGATATCCACCTTACTATATCTCAAATTCACTGCCCTATTCTGAAACGGGTGATGTGATTCGTGAGTTTGCGTTGACGAATGGCTCTTATAGTAACGTCTTTATGATTGCCTTTCCGCACTGGATGGGGCACCGTGAGATGGGTATGGCGGCTGGCTTGACGGATTGGCCCAACGGCATTGTCGCACTGGATCATGTGCCGTCATTCTTATATCAATCTTCCTTGCGCCGTGATTTTTATCAACTTGACCCCGACTTACCGATTCGTTTCCTCCATTCGCTTGATGACGAGGCAACGGATGCTCAATTGCGAGAGTGGTTTCCAGAAGGGATTGGCTGGATTGTCGATAGCTATCAAGATGGTGATGACTTTAGGGTATTTGAAGTGCCTGCTTTGGGAGAAGCACAGTTCACGAACTTCTTGTATCAAGAATTGGGTGACACGATTGAATAATCATGAGGAATTTGAGCAAGTCTTGTGTAATGAGTTTGAGCCAGAATCCGTTTTACCTTTATAGTTGAAAAAGGCACTTGAACAATATCGAAGGTCGTTTATGACGATAGTAGATGACAATAAACCGAAACGTTTTTTCTCGCATCCGACATTCACAGGGAACAATCTGCTTGTTGCAGGTTTGTTGCTTCTCACATTGGCGTTTGGCGTACACTTTCGTCTGTGGGGGCAGAATTGGGATGACTTCTCGCATCTACATCCTGATGAACGCTTTCTGACTGTGAATTTGCTCCCAGCTGTAGGTGGAGGATTGGAATTCACACCAAGCGAGAAGCGTTTCCCCGCACAAAAGGTACTCGTCAATATTAATGAGTCACGCTACACAACTTATCGGGATATTCAGTTGGATACGGATTCCCGCATTGGTTATTTGCAGGAGTCCTTTGGCGAAGAAGCGGTGGTTTGGTTTTTGTATGATGCAGAAGGGCAAGGTTATCGAAATATAGAAGAAGCGGTGCTTGCACTCAACATAGGTGAGATTGATGCGCTTCTACTTGATAATAGCCTACCTGTTGACCTGAGTAATCCATTATTCTCTTCGACCTTCATACTCAGCACCATTCCGTCGGTTGAGATGCAACAGATTCATTGTTTGTATCGCAATCCACAGACACAAGGAATCGGTAGCTTCTTTGATACGGATTGTTCACCCTTAAATCCCAACAACGCGGGACAGGGCTTTTATACTTATGGGACTTTGCCTCTGTTCATGGCGCATTTCACGAGTGATTTTGTTCGTACCCAAACCGAAGCAGGTGTTCCCGGTTTCAATTGGCAGGGCGGGCATCTGGTCTGGCGGGCATTATCGGCATTCTTTGATATTGGTACTATTTTTGTTGTCTTCTTG
>JANQRM010000081.1 GCA_028284565.1 Anaerolineae bacterium
GTTTGGGAATCATTCGTTGTGCTTTGTACAACCCGTCGCTTCCAGTCAATTGGCTAATAATACTTTCTTTGGATTTCCCTTCCTTCGCCCCTTCCCAGACTTTTACAATATCATCCTTGCCTGCGCGGACCGCCTCCTCAATCGCTTTTTCTTGTTGATCTTTCCCCGGCTTATCCACCCATTCTTCGACGACAGACCCATCTTGATTTTTGCGTATTTGACGCTCCTTCCCCAAAACACCATCACCTTGTAATCGGACCGGTTGCTTATGACCGTCAATCTGAGCATGAATGCCTTTGAGGTTATCATAGTCATGTAACGCGCCAGATACGACATCCCCAAAGGTTAAAAAGCCTTTTTCATCTAACTTCTTACTCACAATCGAAAACGCACCTTCCTGACCCAGCGCACCTTTATAGGCGGCTTCCTCAGTAATGATGCCACCCAATTTCGTTTTTTCAATTTTCTCCGAGAGTTTTTCTGCAATGTAGCCTTTGAGGTTAAAATTGAACATCGGGACACGCGAATGCCACCAATCTTTTACTGATTGTCGGGGAACACGTAAATGTCCACTCGCAAAAGCATCGGTCAAATAGTGTGCGCCAAATGCCTCCGTAGCTAACGCCTTCTCGACTCCTTGACCACCTGCACCCGATTTATATGCTTCATCGATTGCCCGTCGATGATTGTGACTATACCCGCCGACAGCGTTCAATGGAACATTCTCCAATTTTTTGGTCGTCACATTGCCATCGGCTGTTACTTCAACATCAAATTTGTCTTTGACATCACCTGTTTTATCTGCAGTGCTTCGATTCTTGTCACGGTCTTCTGGGCTAACGAAATGAGAACGGTTATTCAACGCTAACTCATAATATCTCGCATCAGCGGCTTTTTCGGCGGCTTTATTCCATGTCTTTTCTTTGGGATGATAATTTCTCAGCTTCGTCCAAACGAGGTATTCAATTTCCCCACGTGTTCCGGGACCCTTTCCCTTTTTCTTTGCAAATTGTCTCATTTGGTCAATATCACGGAAATGATCTCCAGCTAAGGCAACAATATCGCCATAATTTAAGGAATAATCATCCGCCAATTGAACTTTTTGAGTTTTCCCTTGCGAATCTCTTGTCGCGTCGTCTCCAAGGCGTTGATGTTCTTTCGCTTCAAAACGACTTAAAATTCTATCGTTCTGATCTTTGGATAGGTCATTTATTGGAGAATGGGCAATTAAACGTTGATTCGCTTGATTCCCAATGATTTTTTGCAATTGTAATATTTGCCGATGATCTAATCGTCCAGCATTTTCAGACAGTTGAACATGATGATATTCCTGATTGTGAGATGTCTTGAATGATTGATCAACTGACGGTGTGATTGATTTTTTAGTAGATGGATTCTCTTTCTTATGGGTAAAATCAGACATTATTATCCCCAACAATAGTACAACAAACTTATTATACTATGAAAACAGAGTATGCTATCTTTTCGCCAACGATCAGGTCTATATGTCAAAAACATTGATTATTTTGAACCCGCATGCGGGAAGTGGACGAGCAGGCAAAGTCTGGGAAAAGCTGGAGCCGTTACTCTGGCAGGAATTAGGTGAACTGGTCATCGCGGTGACTCAGCATCCTGAAGAAGTCGCTAAGCATCTCCAATATGCTTATGACGCTGGGCTGACTCGTGTAATTTCAATTGGAGGAGATGGCACAAATCACAGCTTGATCAATGCGTTAATGCAACTGAATCAAGAACAATCCGATAAACCGCAAATGGTCTATGGGATGTTGCCCATTGGTACAGGTAAAGATTGGGCGCGCAGTCAAGGTATCCCGTTTGATGTTGCCGAAGCCGCGAAATGGATTGCCCAAGCCGAACCACGCCCCATTGATATTGGGGAAATACAGATGGATGAGGCAACCGACCATTTCCTCAATATTGCCAGCGCGGGGATAAGTGGTGATGTCGTGCGTCGCGTGTCCGTTGTGTCTAAGCGTCGTCCTTGGACATTTTTGCTGGCGACCTTGCAATCGCTGTTGAATTATCAGCCTCAAGTGATGCGGATAAGACTAGATGATCAAGATTGGTATGAGGGAGAAACTTATGCCCTAGCTGTCGCCAATGGCACAACTTTTGGACATGGGATGCAAATCGCGCCCGATGCCAAGCCCGATGATGGCTGGTTTGATGTAGTTTTGATGAAAGGGATGCGTCGGCTTGACGCGATGTTGGCACTTCGCACCGTCTATGATGGGAGTCATGTCAATCATCCCAAAGTGGAAATCCAGCGCGCAAAACAAGTAGAGGTCACGTCATTTGGTGAACAACTGGGGATGGAACGCGATGGTGAATTTTCTAGTGGACGGCAATTGCAATTTACACTGCAACCGCAACGCCTACACCTCTTGCTCAAAGGGACGAGGTCCATATTGATCAATGAGTAAGAATGTTGCATTTGCACTTAAAGTCGTGTCCTCGTCTGACAAGAGCTTGAACAATTGCATAAACCCGTGCGGTTTGACGATGAAAATATTGCAACCCTTCTCAAAGGCACTGCGAATCACCTGTGGGCTATCATGCATGGTCGCCATCACCAAGATGCACTCAGGGAACTGGGTGCGGAATTGACTGAGTAATTGATACCCACTCATCCCGGGAATTTCTAGGTCAATCACTGCAAGGCTGAGGGTATCCATTTCCCGTGTAAGTTGAAGTGCAGATTTGCCTTTGGATACACTGAAAATCTTGTAACCCAATGGTGCGAGTAGACGTTCAAGAAATATCCGATTTGCGTCGGTATCTTCGACAATTAATGCAGTTTTTTTAGACACAAGCCTATCCTTAATAATTCTAGCATTCTCAATGATTTAGGCGTTCTTAGGTGATTGCTCTGCCTCCAACGTCGATATTTCAGCACTTGGTATAATCGGCTTAACAATCTTGTCTGTCGATGTTGCAGTTGGTTGGGTCGCTGCATCATCTATCTTTTCAGACTTTGGCTCATTATCTTTGGGCGCATAGGTATCGAAGATTCGGACTAAATCAGGAATAGGAACCGGCTTCGAGAGATAGTCATTGCTTCCAGCTTTAAGACATTTCTCACGATCTCCACTCATGGCATAGGCTGTTAAGGCGATAATAGGCGTTGTCACCCCTTGTTTACGAATTTTTTTAATCGCCTCAACACCAGTGAGTTCGCCTGCCAATTGAATATCCATCAAGATAAGGTCCGGTTTATCTTTATCTAGGTTGCGAATGGCTTGTTCGCCATCATTATAATTGATGATTTTATGATTTCCCTTTTTCGCAACCCGCTTTACCAAAAAGACATTGGCGGGGTTGTCCTCAACATAGACCACACGCATCATGCACCCCCTTCACTGGCTGACGCAATTTCTGGGGTTGGTTTGGTTTCTGCCAAAGTTTGAGAGACAGACTCTGTAACATCTGTATGTTCTTTCTTCTCGGCTGGTGTGGATGATGCCTCTGCTTGAGCTGAATCGTCGGTCTTTGTTTGCGATTCGGCTACATCTTGTCCGGCATAAAGAGGGATTGTAAACGTGAAGGTACTACCTTTACCGACTTCACTCTCAACTGAAATC
>JANQRM010000110.1 GCA_028284565.1 Anaerolineae bacterium
GAGTGGGTCACCTAGCACTTCGGTTTGTTTCGGTTTGGGGAAAAGCGAATCCAAATCTTGGTTGTTTCCCGTCTCGCTCACGGTCTCCGCCCTTAAAAATTGCCTTGAGATGTCCCCTTAAGTGTCGCTTATTCCAGCCTAATTTGCAACCTTAACTCTTCTCCGAACTCCCAACTTCATAGATTCCTGCTATGATTATCCCCGATGCCGATTGGCGTGACATCCCGTTTTCTTGGAGGAAAGGCAAATCCATGCGGGGCAAGTGGTGGTTGGTCTTGTTCATACTTTGCATCAGCGCACTCGTGACAGGGGTTGCTTCAGCGCGTGACATTTTACAGGGCGACTCGTGTACGGTTGAAGCTGACGAAATCATACAAGGGAATGTCTTTGTCTTATGCCGAGAACTCTTGGTTGAAGGTGAAATTCAAGGCAATCTCATCGGCATTGCCATCCAAGCGCAGATTTACGGTGAAGTTCAAGGCAATCTCTATCTGGTGTCAGCCCAACTCGAACTCGCTGGGGCTGTGGAACGGGATGTGTATTTCGCAGGGGCAACACTCGATGTTCTCCCTATTCAAAATCCTGATGACGAATCCGACGAATCCATAAGCCCCATTAACGGACATCTCATCAATGCGACTCTATCCACCACCCTGCACGAAGGCACACACGTTCCCGGCACTATTATCGACGTGGGCTACCAATTGGTACTTAATGGAGGGGTCGATGGCGAAATCAGCTTTTGGGGGTCGGCATTGGTCATCAATGGGCGGGTGGACGATGATATTTATGCCACCGTTGGCAATCCTTCATCCGATGGCTCACAGATTGAAACCTTACTACTCCCTCTTAATCTCAATGTGAATCTTTTACGTCCCGGTCTGACTGTCCGCGAAGACGCGATTATCACTGGACAACTCGACTATACAGGACCCGCAGAAGGGGATATTCAAGGCAACCTCACATTCAATCCCATCTACACCTCCTCTGACCCGATTATCATCCCCATCCCCACGGAAGAAGCAGGTTTTTCCTCTTATATCTCGCAAGTCTGGCGTGAAATCACGACCCTATTTGTGATTGGCGCGATCGGCTTAATCTTCTCGTCACCGCGCGTCTATACGGGTTCCATGCAAAATTTGCAAATTCGTCCTGTCTCCAGCTTTGTTGTAGGAATGCTGGGCTTTTTGGTCGCCTTCCCGATTACGCTGATTATCGTATTGCTCAGTGGCTTGATTTTGTTCATCCTCGCCTTTTTGGGCTTAGATGGTTTGTTGGTCGCCACCTTGATGATTCTCGGAACCTTAATTGTAGGTGGTGTGGGCTTATTCTTCTTTATCGCTATCTATGTGAGCCGAATTATGGTCTGTTTGGCGGCGGGGAAAGTCCTCCTACGACTAACCTTCTTCCGCAATGGGAACCCAGTAAGTCCTTATTTGTCACTCTTGGTCGGTGTGGTCTTTTTGGCATTTCTGGCAACATTGCCCGTGGTCGGCTTACTCATCAATGCGACCTTCTTATTTTTGGGTTTGGGGACAATTATGAATGGGATTTTGGAATATGCTCAACGCATTCGCCAATCCGACTATGAAGAATGGATACTTAGTACCGCGTCCAACCCACCACCGGAAGATACGATTTATGTGCGTGCCAATGATCCCAAAGCCTTGATGGGCGCAAATCAGGGACATTTCCTCCCACCGGGGATGACAAATTTGCCAGCCGGTTTTGATATGTCCTTTTTTGGGGAAGATGAAGAAGAGGGTTAAATGGAAAAAATAACAGACAACGTCTATGGCGTTCTCACGAAGATGAAATACCTCAATTACTATGTCATCGTCCATGGCGATGTCCTCTCCGTCGTCGATATTGGTGTGTCGAATGGGGATGTCGATACCCTAGAAAAATCGTTGCAAGCACATAATTGGTCACTCGAACAGGTCAAGCACATCCTCATCACACACGCTCACCCCGACCACATCGGCGGATTGTTAGAACTCCAACGTCGGACACAAGCCCATACCTATGTTCACCGTCTGGATGCCCCTGTCATTCGTGGTGAAAAGGTGGGACCCGTTGCTAATCCTGACGAACTGGGCTTTATAGGGCGATTAATCCTGCGGATGGTTCGCAACCAAACCCCACCACCACCCGCACGAGTCGATACTGATTTGAATGGGGATGAAACTCTCAATCAGGTGCTCCCCGGACTGCAAGTCGTGCATCTACCCGGACACAGCTATGGTCATTGTGGCTTCTGGATTCCAGAGTCATGCTTACTCTTTGGTGGCGACGCGATGATGCGTTATTTGGGTTCACTTCGGATGCCTCTCCGCGCGCCCTCGCCAGATTGGCAAGCGGTCAAAGAGTCCATTCGCAAAGTTGCTGAGTTGAACGTGGATATACTTTGCTTGGGACATGGTGCGCCGATGATTGGCAATGCTCATGCTGACATTCAACAATTGGCGAACCAACTGTCGTGACGACGATTCTCCTCATTTCGCGTTGTCCACCCTATCCCCTCCATCTGGGAGACCGCCTCATCATTGGCAATTTCGCGCGAGAATTCGCCAAGCGGGGACATACCGTCGATTTGATCGCCTATGCCAACCAAACATCCGACGCTGAGGAGCAACACCACTATCAAGCCCACTTCCGTCATATCAACTTAATAACCGAACCACCGCGCACCGCTTGGGATTACGCGCAACGGATACTTGTGCCATCTAGACGATTCCCCACACAAGCGAATGATAGCTGGTCGCCAGAGATGTGGAGGACGATAGAACAACATCTGGCAGACAATCAATATGATGTGGTGCATGTTTTTGGGGGAATTCAAGTCTATGAGTTTTATCACCTGCTGAAACAACATCCCAATGTCATCACACCGTATGAATCTTATAGCCTCTATCTTAAACGGGTGATTCAAAAGCAGGGTGGTGTGATGAATCGTCTCAATCAACGTATTGCTCAACAATTCGAGCAGTGGATGTTCACGCCCTATCAACGAGTCGTCGTGTTGGCACAACCGGATAAAGACGAACTTCTTGCCACTCAACCCCATTTGAATGTGGAAGTCATTCCTAATGGCATTGAATTAGACCGCTTCCCTTTTGCAGATACTCAGCGCGACCCAGCGACCCTGCTTTTCGTCGGCAACTATGACTATGCGCCCAATGTTGATGCGGGAGAACAACTCATTCATCACATCTTTCCACAGGTGCAACACCAAATTCCCACAGCAAAGTTACAACTCGTGGGCAATGCGCCACCAATTCAATGGCAACAACTGAATAATCCATCCATCGAAGTCACTGGACGAGTCGAAAGTGTCTATCCTTATCTGGCAAAAGGGACGGTCTTTGTGTGTCCTTTGCGCTTTGGAGCAGGTTTAAAAAACAAGGTGCTTGAGGCAATGGCTGTCGGGATACCGATTGTTGCGACCCCGCTTAGTGTCGATGGAATCGACGTTAAGCCCGACATCTCTGCTGTTGTGAGCGACAATGATCAACTAGCAGAGGCGACAATCACACTCTTAAAAGACTACAAACAACAAATCCAACTGGCACATAATGCTCGACAAACCATTGAACAGCACTATACATGGACATCTGCCGCCCAAAAATACGAAAATCTCTATCAATCTATCAATTTTCAAACCTTGTCTTAAGGTTCAATAATATTGAACCAATGCTATTCTTGAAGTAATTATCAAGATGCTAATGTATTAATTGCAGGGATTGGGAATTATGCCAGTAACAGTCGAATGGGATAATGAGGAAAAGACTGTCATTCGTTTTGATTATGATGGGGCATACACATGGGAAGATGTTTATAACGCAATGGACAAGAGCAACAAGATGATGGAAACAGTGGAACATTCCGTGGCTCACATCATTGATGTGCGTAAAGCCGGATCCGTTCCCCCAAACGCACTGTCTCATGCGCGACGCATTGAAGCCAAGACGCATCCGAGAAGGTCCTATCATGTCACCGTTGGAGCCAACACCTTTGTGCGTGTCATGTTCAATACCTTTACCAAGTTAAAAATGTCCGTTTCTGCAGAGCGTGGTCTCAATTATTTCACCAGCTCGATAGACGAGGCCCGCGCTTGGATTGCGGAACAACAAGCGCAGACGGAAACTAAAGAAACATCTTCATCATAACCACCGCCTCTTTGACACAAGCAGATGACTCATTCATCAAAAATGGGTACACTCTGCAAAAAGTCAGAGAGGCAACACCGTGTTCAACCCCCTCGAAAATAAACCACCTGAAGGGCAACTCGCTCGTGTCCATGAACTGGCACGAGATTTAGCGTATGGTGCAGTGGATGGCAAGTGGGGAACCATGTTCAGCAGTCGAGGCTCCCGCATTGATGCGACATGGGGATTTATTGGTCCGCTGAACGCCAAATGGGAACAAACCTTTCCACCGATTTCGTTGATGGTCTCTTTGGGTTATATGGAACGCATCGACAACATCCAACACATCCTCACGGAAAAAGCCTTTGCTCTGCTCGAACAACCACCATCGGCTCCCAAAGTCTTCATCTCCTATCGCCGACAAGACAGCAGTCCCTTCGCACTGCTGATTGAAGCCCGCCTCCGCATGACAGGCAATGCCATCCCTTTTGTGGATAAAGCGATTACGCCCGGTGAAAAATGGCATGACTTCCTCGAAGAGCAGGTGAAAGATGCCGATTATTTTGTCCTACTTGTGGGACCAACCACGCTCGATTCCAAGCACGTCCGCGAAGAAATCTCATGGGCAGAGATGTATGGCTGTCGCATTGTCTCCATTTGGCAACCTGATGTTGATCGTAGCTCTGCCAATCGCCCCGCCGTGTTGGATGTTCATCAAGCCATCACCGTCCGTACCGAAAGTGCAGAAGGGTACGAAGTCGCGGTCAGCCAACTCCTGAATGCGATGGGATACGCCACCTATTAACTAAAAAGGACATTTGATGACAGATAGATTTTCCCTTAATCCACAACGCGCGCTCATTATCTTTGCACACCCCGATGATGCGGAAAATCACTGTGGGGGAACAATCGCCAGTTGGAAATCCCAAGATGCGTGGGTCGGCTACGTCTTGGTGACAAGTGGGAATCGGGGAACACATAATGTAAATGCGAATCCACATGAACTTGCGCTCCAACGCGAAGCCGAACAGGAATGTGCGAATGCTGTTCTTGATATCGACCACATTGATTATCTGCGCTACAGCGATGGCGAAGTCTATAATGTCTCCAGCTTACGCACAGAACTAGCCGCCCTTATCCGACATTATCAACCCGATACCATCTGTACCCATGACCCCAGCGCACCCTATCAAATTCATATTGACCATCGCGCCTTGGGGCAAGCAGTCATTGACGCTATCTGCTTAGCACGCGACCATCTTTATCTACCTGCGTTGACCGCTGTGGGTTTACAAGCGCACTCCCCAACACATCTGTTGTTATGGGAAGCAGGTTGGGCAGATTATTATCACGATATTACGGACACCTTCGCCCTCAAGCGAGAAGCGGTAGCCTGTTATGAAAGCCTCCTCACTGAGCGCAGTCCTGAATGGGAAGCCAAATATACGCAACGCGAAAAACAAGCGGGCGCACAAATCGGCGTTGAATATGCCGAAGCCTT
>JANQRM010000121.1 GCA_028284565.1 Anaerolineae bacterium
CATGAGTTCATAGGATTGACGATTGCCTGAGACTTTGATGGTGGGCATGATGGGGTGATTGGAGGTGTGTCCGCCGCCTGTACAGAAGGTGAGAACTTGGCAACCTGCCGCCGCCATACTGCTGATGCTCTCTGCGCCCATGCCGGGTCCATACATGACATAATTGCCGGGTGTGGTTTTGGTGGGTGATTCGGCTATTTCGAGGTATTCAATGATGGGGCTATCGCCAATTTTCTTGCACGCTCCCATTGATTTTTCTTCGATTGTCGTCAAACCACCTGCCATGTTATCACCTGTGGGTTGTGAGCCACGAATATCCTCACCACTCATCAAGGCGCGATTTTCCATATGTTTCACTCCAGCGACGATGGCATCTGCCACTTCAGGTGTAGCGGCTTTATCCGTGAGCCAACCTTCACAGCCCATCCATTCGGTGCATTCTGCCATAATCATACGTCCGCCTTCAGCGATAATCATCTCACCTGCGACACCGTTAGCGGGGTTACTGGCGAGACCAGAAGTCGTATCGGATGTGCCACATTCTGTCCCGAAGAGGAGATTGGAAAGGGGTACAGATTCACGGTGTTGCATACTGAGTTGACGTACGAAATCTTGGGCAATGCGGGTGGCTTTTTCGATTGCGCTGATGAATCCGCCTTCACTACGGATGTTGACGGTTTCTATGAGTTTGCCTGTGGGAGAAATATCGTTGGCGATATCTTCTGCTGTGCAACCTTCTTCGCGGAAGTGGTCGATAACAATCACACCACCGACATTGGGGTTCGCACCTGTACCTGCAAGAAAGCGACGAGTCACACGTAAATCGGGAACGACTTGGCAACGTCCGAGTGCATGGGTAATGGGAACAGCTCCGTTGATGGTATTGGTGACCCGTTCCACAACACCATTGGCATAGACAGTACCAGAGAGGATAAGTAAGTGATTCCGCACACCGACACTTCCATCGGGACGGACATAGCCCATGAATTCAGTCATGAGAGAAAAGCCTTTCAATAATTAATTGAAATCGAGTTATGCGCTAGTAATGGTTTCGTTGGTATCGGCTTTGTCACCGCGCCCACGATTGGATTCGACATTATGGACATGCACATGGTCACCTGCTTGGATGTCTTGAATGGCGTTGCCGATGCTCAAGCCATACTTCAGAACAGTTTCGCCTTTTGCGATGTTTTTAAGGGCGATTTTGTGTCCATAAGCGATGTTGGTATTGGCAGTAACAACAATGTCGTTGATGCGCCCGTTTGTGCCGACTTCATCGCCTTGATTGAGGGCTTCGACAACGACTGTGCCGACATTATCTGTGAGGTCGATTACAAATACTTTTTTCATGGAATCTCCTAGCTTGCGAATTGAGGTAGATATGCTTCAAATTCGGTCAATAAATCATCTAAGATGGCACGGGCGGTGTCAATATCTGTCACCATGGGGTCCATCAACATGGCTTGGAGGGCGAGTTGCTTGTCGCCTTTCATGGCGGCATCGACATACATGGAACTGAGTGCCAATTCACGTCGGCACATCTCGGCAATGGGTTCGGGCAACGGCGGGAAGTTCAATCCCTGAAAGCCAAAGCTAGAAATCACGCCGGGGACTTCCACAATGGCATCATCGGTTAAGTTGGGGATGAAGCCCTGATTGGGAATGTTGAGTTGGGGATGATAGTGGCGTTTGTTGTAATGGATGGCGGTCACCATTTCGGGGATACCTTCGTCAAGCATTTCGTGTCGCCAAACATCACGGAGTTCATTGACATCCGTTTTGCCATCCACAATGGATTGAGCGAGTTCATTTCGGTGTTTACGACGTTGGCGATTGCCCTCCCAACTTTGGAGCTTTAGTTCATATTTCTCCCACGGTTGGGCGATGGGGTCGGAAACGCAGGTGAGGTATTCGCACATATGACTATCGCCGGCTGTGGGCATCATCCCATAGATGTCAAGGATTTCACGGCTGAGGGGTTCAAAATCTTTGCGATAGTGATTCAGCCATTTGTCGCGTAATTCAGGATATAAATCTTCGCCTGTGAGTTTATCCCGAATCTCATAAACCCATGAAAAATGGTTAATCCCAGCCGCTTTAATGTCGAGGTGTTTGACAGCTTCTCGTGCAACAGGGATAAACGCCGCCATGTTTTCAGCATCGGTGTGGACATGGAAGCCATCTGGAATGAAAATGCCATAGCGATCTGACAAAATGGTGCCAGCCATCGCAAAACCCCAAAGCAATTGATGACACAAGCCGATGACTTTGATGTTAGTGTAACGGTGTACGGCGGTTGTCAAGCGAATGAGCGGGTTTACTAGGTTGAGATAATAGGCATCAGGGCAGAGGA